>JBCCDL010000075.1:0-13398 GCA_039030815.1 Cyanobacteria bacterium P01_A01_bin.83
ATCGCTGAACGTACCCTTCGGGTAATCGCACCAAGTAATTTAGTCGCTACAAGCACTACAGATGGTAATCATCGCAACCAGAATCTTATTGTTCAGGGAAAAGCAGCTTATCAAGCAGGAAGATATACTGAAGCTCAATCGTTATGGCGAAAAGCACACCAAGAGGCGCAAGCCGCTAAACAGACTTTAGCTCAAGCTCAAACTTTAAATTATCTTGCTTTAGCTGGTCATAAGTTAGGAGAGTGGCAATTAGCAGAGGAATATTTAACTAAAAGTCTGAAGCTGTTACAAAACCGAGCAGATCCTGTTGGTTTAAAGATTAAGGCGCAATCTTTTAATACTCAAGGCAGATTAAAGTTAGCCACAGGTAATGCCGCAGCAGCTTTGTCAAGTTGGCAACAGGCGGCTGAGATTTATCGGCAGGTTGGAGATGAGATCGGTGTTTTAGGAGTAGAAATTAATATAGCTCAAGCTTGGCAGAGTTTAGGGTTATATCGTCGCGCTCAAAAAGCACTACGGAATATTGTCAATCAACTAGAAGCTCAATCAGATAAGACTCTAAAGATTACTGGCTTACGCAGTTTGGGCATGGCTTTACAAGTTACAGGAGATTTAAAAGCTGCTCAAGATTTACTGGAGCAAAGTTTAACTCTTTCTGAGGAATTAAACTTAACCGAAGAAAGTAGTAGCACCCTGTTTAGTTTAGGCAACACAGCCTTAGCTGCCGCAGATCGAAACCAAGCGATCGCTTATTATCAACAGGCAGCAGCGACTACTGCTCAACCTCTTCTTAAAATCGAAGCGCAATTAAATCAATTGGGCTTATTAATCGCCTCACAACAATGGCAATCAGCATCAGAAATTGTATGGCAAATTAAACTAGAGCTAGCTAATCTAGCTCAGATGCCTAGTCGCAGACTTGTGTATGCTCGGGTAAATTTAGCAAAACATTTAATTGAGTTTACTAAGCTGACTAAAAATCAGCAATTGAGCAATCAATATTATCAGTTGTCACAAAGTTTATTAAAGACGGCAATCGAAGAAGCAAGGGGGCTGGAAGACAAACAGGCACAATCATTTGCCCTAGGTATGTTGGGACACCTATACGAATCTAGGCAACCAGCATTAGGACGCAAGTATACTCAACAAGCGGTGCAACAAGCGACCGAAATTCATAACCTAGATCTTATCTATCAGTGGCAATGGCAATTAGGCAGACTCTTGCAAACCGAAGGCAATTTACAGGGCGCGATCGCATCTTATACCGAAGCCGTTCAAGCCCTAGAATCGCTCCGTAGTGATTTGGTAATTACTAATTCCCAGTTACAGTTTTCTTTTCGTGAGAGTATTGAACCTGTATATCGAGAATTGGTCAGTTTATTACTTACCCCAATTAATAATCAACCAGTTAGCCAAAATAACTTGCGGCAGGCTAGAAACACTATCGAAGCTTTACAGCTAGCAGAACTAAATAACTTTTTCCGCGAAGCCTGTTTAGATACTACTCCCACCTCTATTGATCAAATAGATCGTCAGGCTGCGGTAATTTATCCGATTATCTTGAGCGATCGCCTGGAAGTAATTGTTAGCTTGCCCGATAAAACTCTGAAACATTATGCTCAATCCATTCCTCAAGAGGAATTAGAATCGGTCATTGAAAAATTGCGTCAAACCCTACAGATCCGCAGTCGTCGCCAATTTTATGCACCAGCCCAAAAACTTTATACCTGGTTGATTCGTCCTCTATTAACCGAACTAGCAAAGCACAAGGTTGAAACTATAGTATTTGTTCCTGATGGCAGTTTCCGCAATATTCCCTTAGCGACTCTCCATGATGGTGAGCAATATTTGATTGAACAATACAATGTGGCATTAACTCCTGGATTACAGCTTTTGGCACCTCTACCATTAGAACAGGTAGAACTGAAAGCCTTAGCCGCAGGAATTACTCAGCGTAGAAGAGGTTTTTCCGCCTTAAAATATGTCGCCCAAGAGCTACAGGATATTCAAAATCAAACTGACAGCGTTGTCTTACAAGATGAGCAATTTACTAAGCCGCAGTTGGCAGAAGAGATCAGTAAAGCTCAACATCCTATTGTGCATATTGCTACTCATGGTCAGTTTAGTTCCAACTTAGAGGATACCTTTCTGCTGGCTTGGGATAGTGATATCAGCATTAGCGAATTAGAAAGGATTTTAAGCCAGAGTGACTCCAAGCAACAAGCAATTGAACTATTGATTCTAAGTGCTTGCGAGACTGCTAGAGGGGATAAACGAGCAACTTTAGGATTGGCGGGAATGGCAGTTAAGGCAGGAGCCAGAACAACTTTGGCTACCCTCTGGACGGTATATGACGAATCTACGGCAATAACCATGAATTATTTTTATCAAAATGTTACTCAATCGCGTAATGAACCCAACAAAGCTAAAGCCTTACGCCAAGCTCAACTAAATTTGATCAACTCGACTCATTTTAAGCATCCTTTCTATTGGTCTCCTTTTGTAATGGTCGGAAATTGGCTTTAGTAGGGGCGAATCGCGATTCGCCCCTACTTTCAATTAGGGGATTGGGAACTATATTGGTAATTCTAGTTTTTTAGTAGTGGTTCTCTCATGTCCTCTAAGCTCAGACAGCGTTTATGGCTGTTATTAATATTGATAATCGCTGGTTTAACTTGTAGTTTGTTAGTCAATAACTACTATGCAGCTCCTGTTCATGCAGTTAGTTCTGAGTCAATAGTATCTACTACCTCCTCCAAGAATGCCATTGAACTCGAAGCACAAGGGAGATATTTTTATTCCATTGCTCAATTCCAACAGGCAGCGAATTCCTGGCAACAAGCAATTAGAATTTACGGTGCAGAAGATCCACTAAATCAAGCTAGAGTACTAAGCAATTTAGCGTTAGCTCAAGGTCAGCTTAATCAGTGGTCAGAAGCTAATAGCAATATTGCCGCTGGTTTAAATCTGCTAGGGGACGAATCCCAGATAGAAACTAGCAGGCGAGTTCACGCCATGGCACAGATCTTAAACAATAAAGGGATCTTAAAACTTAATCAGGGTCAAGCAGAATCAGCGATCGCTATTTGGTCGCAAGCAAAAGACTATTATCAACAAGCAGGGGATGAGTTAGGAGTTGTACGAGCGGCAATTAATCAGGCGGGAGCTTTTAAACAATTAGGATTTTATCGTCGGGCTTTAGCAACTTTTGCTGAAATAGAGAGTAATTTGAGTCATCAGCCCAACTCTTTAATTAAGGTGGCAGCACTCAGAAGCCATGGCGATCTGCTCCGTTTAATGGGGCAGGTTGAGCGATCGCGACAAGTGTTACAACAAAGTTTAGCGATCGCCTCTAGTTTGGAATCTACTAGAGAAAAGGTCAAGATTCTGCTGGTGTTGGGCAACACCTACAAAACTAGTAACTTAAAACAGGCTCAGAAATTTTATACTCAGGGGAAAAAAATTTGTCAGCAACAGGGAAGCTGTTTACAGACTGATTTACCTCTACAAATTTACTTGGCGCAGTTGAGTTCGACACTCAAAACTCCAGATTTTGATGCAGCAGCAAGATTGATTCCCCTAATTAATGCTGAATTTTCTCGTCTACCCGTTAATCGAGCTAATTTAGACCGTAAAGTAAATTTTGCCCAAAGTTTAATTGAGCTAACTAATTATAATTTTCCCCAGGATCATCAAATTACAGGAATACCTAATACTTTAGAGATTGAAAAGTTTTTAGAGGAGGTAATTGATCAAGCTAAAACTATTGATTATGCCAAAGCCCAGTCATATGCTTTGGGACTGCAAGGAAAAATCAGAGAACAATTACAAGACTGGTCACAAGCGCAACAATATAGCATAGATGCTTTAACTATTGCTCAGAGAATTAATGCCCCAGAAATTAGCTATCTTTGGCAATGGCAATTAGGTCGAATCAATCAGGCTTTTGGCGATCGCGCGATCGCCATCAATTTTTATGTTCAGGCAATAGAATTACTCAAGTCTTTGAGTCGAGACTTAGTAACAATCAATTCTGATATTCAGTATTCTTTTCGTGATGGCGTAGAACCTGTTTATCGAGAATTGGTTAGTTTATTATTGGAAGCTGATTCTAAAATAGAAGTTAATCAAGGTGACCTAGAAAGAGCCAGAAAAGTCATTGAATCTTTACAGTTAGCAGAACTAAATAATTTTTTCCAAGAGGCTTGTCTAGAGGCAAAAATAGTCGATATTGATCGCCTAGATCCTCAAGCAGCAGTGATCTATCCCATCATTTTAGATGATCGCCTGGAGGTAATACTCAGTCTCCCCAACCAGCCCTTAAAACACTACGCGTCTAAGATTCCGCAACAGCAGCTTGAAGCAATGATTGTCCAGTTTCGCCAAGAAATTGTGGTACGAAGTCGCCGTGATTTTTATCAACCTGCAAGTAAACTCTATGACCTGCTAATTCGCCCTGCTCAAAAGGATCTGGTCAACGATCAAATTAAAACTCTTGTCTTTATCCCCAATGGCATATTTGGCAATATTCCTTTAGGCGCCTTATATGATGGCGAACGTTTTTTGATTGAAGACTATAGTATTGCTTTGACTCCTGGATTACAGTTACTTAATCCTCAACCATTAGAACCCAAAAAGTTAAACGCAATTGCGGCAGGATTAAGCAAAGGAATTAAAGGTTTCTCAGCTTTGAATTATGTCAATTTTGAACTAAAAGAGATTGAATCTCAGATTGATAGTACAGTATTACTCAATCAAAACTTTACGGCTGAAGCTCTAAAAGAAGAAATTGAATTTAAGGATCATCCTGTGGTTCATATTGCTACCCACGGACAGTTTAGCTCCTCTCTTAAAGAAACCTTTCTCTTAGCTTGGAATGAGAAGATCAATATTAATGAGTTGGATCGTATTTTACAAACACGGAACTCTAACCAAGATCGAGAAATCGAGTTATTGGTTTTGAGTGCCTGTGAAACTGCCACAGGAGATCAAAGAGCCGCACTGGGGCTAGCAGGAATGGCTCTACGTGCAGGAGCGAGAAGTACTTTAGCTACCTTGTGGTCAGTCAATGATCGCGCCACTGCCAAACTAATGAGCAATTTTTATGGTCAACTAGCTCAACAACAGGTACCTAAAGCAGAAGCAGTACGCCAGGCACAATTACTCCTATTGAGCGATCGCACTTATCGACATCCTTTTTATTGGGCGCCCTACGTGCTATTAGGTAATTGGCTTTAAGGTCTAACTATTTTTTTTAGTAAACCTCAATTAGACTACTTAGCGCTAATCAAACCCCGACGATTATCAGATAAAGAAGATTGCATAAACTCCTTTAAATGATTCACCTGCTGACTACTATCGGCTAATAAATCAAGCTGTGCGATCGCTTCTTTAAGAGGAAGATGCTGAAGATAAAGTAAGCGAAAAGCTTTTTTAAGCTGTTTTATACCATCACTGGTAACACCGCGTCTTTTCAATCCGATCAGATTTAGCGATCGCACTCGGGCAGGATTACCTTCAACGGTCATATAGGGAGGAACATCACGACTAATGCGACTCATACCACCAACCATTGCCATGCGACCAATATGAACAAACTGGTGGATACCCAACACCCCACTAATAGTTGCCATCGATTCAATCCGAACATGACCTGCAATTGCCACACTATTAGCAATAATCACCTCGTTGCCGATGACACAGTTATGACCCACATGGCTGTATGCCATCAATAAATTGTCATTGCCAATGACAGTTGCTTCTGTCTCATCAGTCGCTCGATTAATAGTTACATACTCGCGAATACGGTTGCGATCGCCAATTATTACTTCACTATTGGCACCTTTGTATTTCAAATCTTGAGGCTCTAAGCCGATTGCTGCACCAGGAAAGATTTGGTTATCTCTACCAATGGTAGTGTATCCATCAATAATGGCATGGCTACCCACCACAGTGTTGGCGCCGATAGTAACTTGATTGCCGATTACTGCATAGGGTTGAATTTTTACCGTAGGATGTATTTGAGCATGGGGGTGAATAACAGCAGTCGGATGAATTAAGACAGTCAAGATCAATTCTCCTCAAGGCTATGGCTTAAACTGAAGTTTGAATAATTGAGAATATAGTATAGGTGGAAAACAGCCAACAATTAGTTAAGCTGTCTTAGACTAGCTAGACTCAAATTAAATTATGGACGATGATAACCTATCTAGACCGCATCTAGTTTGAAACCTTTAGTTTCCTAGTTAACTGTTCTTAAGTAGCAAGTAGTAAGTGGCGAGTAGCGAGTTTTTTGATCAACACTATTTTATTTACTCATCCACAAACAATAGCTTGATTAAAGCTAAAAGCTAAAAGCTAAAAGCTAAGAGCTAAAAGCTATAAACAGTATTATTTTGTACGTCGTGACTTAAATCAGCACCACCATTTATTGCTCAATCAAAGAAAACAACATTTCTCCTTTAACAGCAAGCTCTCCATCCACTTCTCCTTTACCTTGCATCTTGGCAATCCGATTTTGTTTGAGAGATAACAATTCTACAGTCATGGTCAAGCGATCGCCAGGAACTACAGGACGACGAAAACGAACCTTATCAATTCCCGCAAAAGCAAAGAATTTTCCCGCCATACCTGGCAACTGAACTAAGATAATTCCGCCCACCTGTGCCATCGCTTCTACCATCAGCACCCCAGGCATCAAGGGAAAGTCAGGAATATGTCCAGGAAAAAAAGGTTCATTAAACGTAACATTTTTAATGCCGATCGCCTTTTCCCCAGGAACATAATCAATAATGCGATCGACCAAAGCAAAAGGATGGCGATGAGGCAGCAATTGATGGATTTCTTGGATATTGAAGCTGGTTTTTAACTCAGTATTAGGAGTTTCGAGCCGAGAATCGTTTACGGTAGCCATTAGAGATTTAAATAATATTGCTTGAGGGGGGATGAGAAATTTGCTAGATCAAAGAATCGATATCCAAATTACACTAAGGCTGCCAGCTTAACTGCTAATTGAGTATGTAGCTTATGACTAGCTTTATAAGCAATTACGTGAGCAATTGGCAACTGACCTAATAAACTCAGATCCCCTACTAAATCTAATAGTTTATGACGGGCTGGTTCATTCGTAAATCTCAAAGGAGGATTAACCCATCCCTGATGGCTACAAACTAAGGCATTTTCCAGACTCCCTCCCTTGATTAATCCTGCTTGCTGTAACTGTTCTATTTGCTCGGCAAAACCAAAAGTGCGGGCGGGGGCAATTTCACTCTCAAAACTATCTTGATCCTGATTCCAACTATGCCATTGATTACCAATGGCTGCATAAGGAAAATCGATACCATAGGTCAAACGAATACTTGATGCTGGTAATGCCGCGATAAACGAGTCGTCTTCTCTAATCCAGATTGGTTCTGTAGGGGTAATTGGCGATAGAGAGGGAGCAAACTGATCGACTACTATTCCCGCTTGAGCGATCGCATTACACCAGTCTTTTGCCGAACCATCAAGCAAGGGAATTTCTTCTTGATCGATTTCAATCCGAGCATCATCAATACCACAACAAACCAAAGACGCTAATAGATGTTCTACTGTCCTCACCTTGGCTGTACCAGCCTGTAATTGGGTAGAAAGGACAGTTTGCCCCACCGCATCAATTTGTGCGGGTATTTGCGGCTTGTGGTTGAGATCGACACGGACAAAATAGCGACCAGATCCAGAATCTGCTGGCATAACTTTAACTCTGGTGTGTCTTCCCAAGTGTAAGCCAACTCCAGATAGCTCAAACGCTTTTTTTAAAGTATTTCTCATTAGTTCTGAGTATCATTTGTTGACTGTTGACTGTTGACTGTTGACTGTTAAAACTTCTCACCAATACCAAACTGAATTTCAGTATCACCCTCATCACTAACGGCATAGTCAACCCGAATTGGACCAAGGGGAGACTGAACCCTAACCCCAGCACCATAACCAAAACCGTCACCTGGTAAATCTCTTACCTTCGACGGATTTCCTGGTACGTTATCGTCAGAACCTAATGTCGATCCGTAATCAAAAAAGAGCGCACCCCCTACAATTCTAAAAAGAGGGAAGCGATACTCGGCGGTAGCTAGGACAAAACTGCGACCACTACCAACCTCGCCATCACCAAAACCGCGCACCGAGTTACTACCACCCAAAGGAAAAGATTCATAGGGGGGTAGATCACCAATTACAGTTCCTGCTTGAAAATTAAATGCCAAGGCTTCGGTTTTGCCCCCGAAAGGCACAAAATCAACGGGAAAAAATTGACTAAAGTTACCCCGCAGGCGATTATATAAAATGCCGCCAATGGGAATAGTCTGTTCAGTTCCTACTCTGAGTAAAGAACCTTTAGTCGGCTGCAAAGAGCTATTGCGGCGATCGCGAGTAGCGCCGAAACGAACTGAAAAAATATCATCAGTGCCATCATCACCAAAAGAAAGAGGAATGGTAGGACCGTCGAGAGCATCTTCACTTACCCCGTCAGAAACAATATCACCATCATCATCTCTAATCTCTACCCTTTGGTATTGAAAACCCGTAGACAATGTCCAGTCTCTCTTTTCAAAGGGGTCTCCAGGAAGGGGACGGGCAAAGTTAATCCCGCCACCTGTGCGAATTACGCGGGGAGAATCAGAATCATCATTGATACCATCACCATCATCATCAGAAAAAGTTTCGATATCATCATCACCGTTAAAAACTAAAGAGATTGAGCGACGACGGAAAACATTAACAGTATAAGATGTACGACTTTTACTAGTAGCAATCCAAGGGTCGGTGAAACTGACGTCGAATAACAAGCTATCGTCACCAATCTGAACCTCTGTGCCTAAAGTTTGATTATTACCGCCAAAATTCTTTTGCTGATAGCTCACAGTACCAAACAAGCCACTATCGGAACTAAAGCCAGCCCCCGCAGCGATCGAACCGCTACTGCCTTCGACCACATCAATGTTGACAATTACCTTGCTCGGATCTTTTCCTGGGCTAAACGAAAACCGCGCATCATCAAAAATTCCTAATCCAAATACCCGCTGTAGGTCTCGCTGGGCAGTGTCACGTTTAAAGACATCTCCTGGTGCTAGTTCTACCTCCCGCTTGACAATAAACTTGCGGGTTTTACCTTCAACAGGTTCATCTTCTTCGTCAAAATACCTAACCTGGATATCTTCAATCACTCCTTCAGCAACTATTAGGGTAACTTCTCCCGCAGGACTTACTTGAGGAGAACCAACTACCTGTGCTAGCTCATAACCATTGCTGCTATACCATTCGTTAACCTTGATAATACCTTGCTGTAATTCTCTTAAGTTGAGAATCTGACCATAGTTATCGCCAAAGAATTCTGTAACCTTTTCAGGAGGCAGAACCCCGCTAGATGTTCTTTCGGGCACAGTAACTACTGCCACGTTGCTTAATACGGGGTTAGATTCAACCTCAAAAGTTATTCTTACTCCTAAAGTGGTATCTCCTGGACTTACCTCGACGTTTTGAAAGAACCCCGTAGCATATACAGCATTAACATCTTCCTGCAATTGTGTCCTGGTGGTAGTGCGCCCTGGCTCGGTGCTAATGGTGGCGTAAACAATATCCTTTAGTTCTTCATTTACTCCTTCTACCACCACCTCCGCTACCAAAACTCGTGGTTCGTTAGAAGAGGATGGCGCGTTTTCTGGAGCGCCAGGGGGTTGCTCCTGGGATGGTTGCTGATCAGGAGTAGGATTTGGAGCGGGTTGATTTTCAGCTTCGCCAGCATCTGGGGGGCTAAATTCAGGCAGTGTCACATCAGCAGGATCAACCTCTACTGAACCGTCAGCAGGAGGTAATTCTGGCGATGCATCCTGATTTTGAGCTACTTTGGTTGACTTGATATTTTGCAGTAAAGCTGCTCCGTTAGTTACTATTACTTGGTTTGCACGCTGAGGAAAACGATTGTTCTCTGCTCTGCCAGGTAAAGCCATGTTCCAAGCAAAAACTGTTGCCAGAACTGTAAGTAAAGTAGGAGATAAATGCACTTTTTTTAATTTGGTTAACACTTCCACGTACCAGATAGAGAATTGTTGCAGGTCGATAATTTTGATAATTATCCAGCCTAATAGTTGACCAACTTAACTTACAATCGATTGACTTGAATCAAGTTGTTGTAGATTACTTCTTCTTCTCTAGTCTGGAAAAAACGCCTCGTGTAGCCTTTCCCATGACAATCATCCGCTTTGGTTGAGAAGTCGAACAACACTCAATACTCGGAACCAAGTAATCTACTTTTTAAGAACGTGTCCTCCGAATTAATTCGGGGCTTATATCATCCTTTTATAGCAAAGCTTTAAGCGCTGTCAACGCTACTTTGTATAACAATTCTGGTTCAATCAAACTGTCTGTTTCCCAGCCAAGATACTGTTATAGTTCATCAACTTGTTAAGTAGGTGGGCTAAATTGATCAGAGATAAACTCTTAATTAGGGTATTTTTGTTTTGATAACTTTTTTGATAACTAAAATGAATGTTCACCTAGTTATATAGAAAAATATGACTTATTGTTTTAATCAAAGTTCCTAATTTAACTAATTAAATCTGTCTACATAGATTGCAGCATTAAAGTTAAATATCTGATAAAAACCAACAATAATTGAGCTACTGCTGGAGCTGTGCTAAAATGCGCTGCTGCACTTCTTGATATGCTGACTCTACTTGACCCAAATCACGACGGAAACGGTCTTTATCCATAATTCTTGATTGGGGATCTGACTGCTGCTGATCCCAAAGCCGACAGGTATCAGGACTAATTTCATCCGCTAAAAGCAAATTCTGTTGGGCATCAATTCCGAATTCGAGCTTGAAGTCAACCAAAGTGATATTGCATTGCTCGAAAAAACTTTGCAGGTATTGATTAATTTTACCCGCTAACTCTTGAATTTCTGCTAATCTTGACTCAGTTACTAAATCTAATAAAAATAAGCGATCGCGGGTTAAAAGCGGATCTCCTAATTCATCGTTTTTATAGTAGTACTCAATTAATGGCGTGGGTAAAACTTGTCCTTCTGGTAATCCTGTCTGACGACAAAGGCTACCTGCGGCAATGTTTCTTACCACTACCTCCACAGGGATAATTTCAACGGCTTTAACCCTCATCTGATTTGATTCTGGACAATCTATGTAGTGATGAGGAATATCCAAAGTACCCAACCATTCAAATAGTGCTGCGGTAATTTGACAATTAATCACTCCCTTGCCTTTAATTTGTCCTCGTTTCTGGGCATTGAAAGCAGTGGCATCATCTTTATAAACTGTCAGCAACACATTAGGATCTGCTGTAGTATAGAGTATTTTTGCTTTGCCTTCGTACAATTTTTCTGGCTGTGACATTGGTTGAGATCTTGAATATCCTAATTATAAATAAAGAAAGGCACTTGATCCTGGCTGTTTTTTAGTCACGATCAACTCGATTCATCTAAACTTTTGTTCTTGTAACACCTTGGTTAAGATTAGGTTAACGAAACATATTTTACTGCTATTATTTAAAATAAACCCTGTTCATAGTAGCTGATTAAGTAACGTTTTAACTATCATCTTCGCCGAGGGGCAATTGTAAAAAATTGTTAATGATAACCCCAATAAACAAAAAGATACTCCAAGATATTCCACAAACTCTTGTCAATTATGACTAACAACAACCAGAAAGATGATTTCTTATATCCGCAGCATCGCTATCGAGGTCAAGTTAAGCCTGAAAACTTAGTTTTTAACTCTAATTTGCAGGAATTTGCCCAAAAAATTAGCTATATTTGCAATTTGGAAACAGGAGGAAAAATGCCTCCAGAAGAGGCATATAAACAAATTAAAAGTCTGTGGAAGAATTTGAAAAAAAGTAAGAAAGAATTAGGAATTGGGCGCGATAGTAGATAATCAAAAAATCAGCCAGAGTTAGAAACTAGATTTCTGATTAATATCCTCAAATTAAGCCTCAATTAGATTTAACGACTGTTATAACTAATAGAACTGTTATCTACGGTTCCATATGTCTCGCTCCAAAGCCTTACAATCTTATATTTTGCTCCGCTTGCTTCTAGCACCGTTGATGTTACTAACCATCGCGACGGTGGTATTTTTACTACTGAGGGCTACTCCAGGCGATCCTGCCGATGCAATTTTAGGTACCCGCGCTCCAGAGGCAGCTAAAGCCGCATTGCGATCGCAGTTGGGTTTAGCAAACCCTTTATGGCAACAATACCTAGATTATCTACGAGATTTACTGAGCTTCAATTTAGGTAGTTCCCTGACTAGCCGAGGTTTATCAGTTTGGGCAGTAATTAAAGAATATTTTCCCGCCACGGTAGAACTTTCATGTTGTAGCATGATCGTAGCAGTAGCAGTAGGAGTATTTACAGGAATGACCTCAGCCTCTTCCAGTAACAAACTAGTGGATGCGGGAGGGAGGCTATTTGGCATTATCACTTATTCTTTACCCTTATTTTGGGTAGGAATGGTCTTACAGTTGATTTTTGCTGTTAACCTAGGCTGGTTCCCCTTAGGTACTCGCTTTCCCGTTAGTGCGACTACTCCCCCCAATATTACGGGATTATATTTAATTGACAGTCTGCTGGCAGGAGATTTGGGAATGCTGCTGAATACTTTACATCACCTAGCATTACCTAGTCTCACCCTGGGTCTTCTCTTAAGCGGTATTTTTGAGCGAATTGTGCGGGTAAATCTGAAACAGGCTCTCCAGGCTGACTATGTGGAGGCTGCAAGAGCCAGAGGGATTCCTGAAAGAACCATTTTAGTTAATCATGCCCTCAAAAATGCCTTAATTCCTGTAATTACAGTTCTAGGATTAACTTTTGCTGCTTTACTTGGTGGTGCCGTACTAACCGAAGTCACCTTTTCCTGGCCAGGGTTAGGCAATAGACTATATGAAGCAATATCCCTGCGAGATTATCCTACGGTACAAGGAGTAATGGTTTTCTTTGGCATCATTGTTGTTCTAGCTAGTATTGCGATCGATATTATTAATGCTTATATCGACCCCAGAATCAGATATTAATTCCGAAATTCTGGTAAACCAAATAGCATCATAATATTTTCGTTTGGCTTTTTTAGATGCAAAACAAGGTGTAATGCAGATAGAGTAAATCCCAGTCCCCAATCCCCAGTCCCCATTAGTGACAAGTTAAGGGTTTGTGTTTAGGGTCAAACGCTTTTAAGTAATGAGTAAGAAGTAATGAGTAATGAGTAATACGGATAGTTTTGACTTTTTTCTCTTAGTTTTGGCGAGCGCATATAAATTGATTTTTAACTCTTATATAGTGTTTTAAAAAGTAACTACACACTATATCTAGTAGTTGACTGATTAGTAAGTTTCTTAACTTGTCACGATTGC
>JBCCDL010000076.1:0-13340 GCA_039030815.1 Cyanobacteria bacterium P01_A01_bin.83
GGGGCGACAAAAATACGAATCTCAACTTACCTTCAAACACATGTACGATCAGACCTTGTCAGTATACACTAAAGCGATCGCTACACATTCTCAAGTCGCTACTTCAAAATCTGTAACGTTCCGATGATAATCAGTTCGCAGCAGAAGATTCTTGGCACAAACTGACAGAGTTCTTCAAGATGATGTTATAGATTATGTTGTCGAATTCTAAAAAAGCTTTCATAAAAGTTTCACGTTCTAGTTAAGCCCTCAGTGGAAACTGTAGTTGTGTAACCTCAAGACAAGAGAAAACAATGAGTCAAGCTTCTAGGACTAATAAACCGAGAAAAAATTCTGCTTTTAAAAAATTGATGTCTATTCACTGGTGGATGTTTTACTGTTACATCATCCTTATTCATTGGTGGAACCTTGATGGCGCGTTTACCCAGAGAATTAGTGGGGCGTAGCTTTCTCTATGACTTTCATAAATCTGTGGGGGTGCTAACATTCTCAAATAACTTTTGACAGTATTAAACAAGACAAACGGGGGTACATCGAGAATCGTAATCAGCAGCTAGGGCTTGATTTTCCCGATCTAGCAGAAATTCCTCTACCTAATTCTATTGTGGAAGATGGAGAAAAACTCACTATTGGTAGCGTAGATATTATTGCTTACGACTTTCCAAGCAATGAAGCTGATACGACAACAACTTACTATCTTCCAGAACAACAGGTGATGTTTGTCAAAGACTTAGTTAATGGCAACAAAACCCCTGGTTTATTTGAAGGAAATACTAGCAATTGGCTTGATACACTCAGAGAAATTCAGCAGAGACTTCCTGATCTTGAGCAAGTTTATTACAGATGAACTTAATCGGATGAGTCGGTTAGTCAACGACCTGCTGCTAATTGCCAAAGCTGAACAGCCTCGTTTTTTATCCATTAAATTAGAAGAGTTAGATTGGTTCACCGAAGAGTTATATTTTAAGTCACAAGCTTTAGCCTCCAGAAACTGGCAATTAGAATCAAAGGGTTTAAGTCCTGTTGCGATCGATAAGGGGCGTTTAACTCAAGCCGCGATGAATTTGGTACAAAACGCTATTAGACATACCTCCGCCAATGATACTATTGCTCTGGGTTCTACAGTACGCAATGAATATGCTTATCTGTGGGTCAGGGATACTGGATCAGGAATTGCCCCCGGAGATCAAGAACGAATTTTTGACCGCTTTGCTCGCGCCAGTGAGGTTGATCGCTATTCGGTACAAGAGGGCGCGGGTTTGGGATTATCAATTGTTGAAGCGATCGCTACTGCCCATAATGGTTGGGTCGAACTAGAATCAGAATTAGGAACTGGGTCTACTTTTACGATGGTCTTTCCCCTTTCTCAGGAGGTAGTAAATGAATCGAATCCTGATTGCCGAAGACAACACCCGCATCGTCGAGTTCATCGAAGCAGGGCTAAAGGCACACGGATACACAACTCTTTGGGCTAACCACGGTAAGCAAGTAGCAGATATAGCCAGTAGTAAGGATTTTGATCTATTGATTTTGGATTTAGGACTTCCTGGAATGGATGGGATGGAAGTATTAAGGGAATTGCGAGGTCGTGGTGAAACACTGCCAGTAATCGTGCTAACTGCGCGGGATGGTCTAGACGATATGGTGTTTGGACTCGAACGAGGAGCAGATGATTATATTACCAAACCTTTTCGTTTTGAAGAACTGCTGGCTAGAATTCGAGTACAGTTACGTAAGGTTCCTCAGTCAGTGACTAAAGCGGAAACCAAGCTAAAAAGCGGCAATCTGACTCTAAATTTACTGACGCGCCAAGTGTGGCTGGGGGATCGAGAAATAGAGCTTTCGGCACGAGAATTTATTTTAGCCGAAACCCTGGTACGTCATCCCATGCAGGTAATGAGTCGGCAGCAGCTACTTGATCGCATTTGGGGTTATGATTACGATCTAGGCTCAAATGTAGTAGATGTCTATATCGGTCATTTGCGCAGAAAGTTAGGTAACAACCTAATTGAAACAGTTAGAGGTGTTGGTTATCGTCTGCGTGGAGATGTCTAAAATATCACTGTACTAAGATTTACTTGAACAATAGCTTATTAAAAGTTTAATTAATTATTTGCTCAATTAAAAATATTTTTTGACTTAATATATAGTGATTCTTAAATAGATAACATACATAATTATTAAAGATTTATAAGGTTCAACCCCCAATCCCCAATCGTTAGCAGATGCAGCATTCAAGTAAGTTTATTACCACTGAGATTTTAGACCAGAAGGGAGAGGCAGGAGAGAAGTTAGTTTGGGATAGTATTCAAAGGGCTTTTGCTACCAGGAAATGTCTTGCTTATTGGCATTATCCAATTTTTTCTGAGTCAGGATTTAGAAAAGAGCCTGATATTTTGATTGCTGACTATCAACTAGGCTTAATTGTGATTGAAGTAAAAGCCATTAAAATTGAGCAATTAGTAGCTATCAACGGTCATTGCTGGCAGTATCAGAATTTTTATACTCAATCGGGTAATCCCTATCAACAGGCAGAAAATCAACTGTTTGCTTTATTAAAATATAGCGATCGCGAACCTTTGTTAAGACAAAAAGTAACTGCTAGAGCATTAGTAGCCTTGCCCTATATTACTGAGGCGCAATGGCAGTTTAAAGGCTTTGATCGCTTACCCAATTCACCGCCGATCTTATTTACCGAACAGCTTGCTCAACCTGAGTTAATTATTCAATCAATTACTAATATTCATCCTGTAATTTTGGGGGAAGCTTTAACTGCAACTCAATGGGATTTATTGCTGGCTGTATTGGGTGGGACATCACTTTATAAGCCATCTCAAACTATAGTTAAGTCCACAACACAAAATCGACGCAAGTATCTTCAACAAGTGCGATCGCGTTTAAACCAGCTTGATCTCAAGCAGGAACAAATTGCCAAGCAAATACCCCCAGGTATGCAGAGAATTAGGGGGATTGCTGGTTCAGGTAAAACAGTCATTTTGTGTCAAAAAGCGGCTTTGATGGCGGTTAAGTATCCCGAATGGCAAATCGCCTTAGTCTTCTTCTCTCGCAGTTTATACGATTCGATTACCCAACAGGTTGACCGTTGGATACGCTACTTTACTCAAGATCGAGTTAGTTATGATGCGGCATCTAATCTTAAAATTCTTCATGCTTGGGGAAGTAAGGAACAACCTGGTTTTTATAGCACAATTTGTCAGGCGGCGGGAACTATGCCCTTATCGGTACCCTTTACTCAATCTCATCAGCCTCAAGAAGCTTTAGCTGAAGCCTGTGTGCAGTTACTAGAAACTAGAACCATTCCCCCAATCTTCGATGCGGTATTAATTGATGAAGGACAAGACTTGATCGCTAATAACTGGCATTATCGAGATAAACAGCCTTTCTATTGGTTAGCCTATCAAGCATTGCGCCCTCTTGATCCCATCTCCACTGAGCAAAGAAGACTGATCTGGGCTTATGATGAACTGCAAAGTTTATCCAATATGCGCGTCCCCGAACCCGTGGAACTATTTGGCGAAGACTTAGGGCATCTGGTTACAGGTACCTATAGCCAGCAGATTAACAAAACCGAAATTATCTCTCGTTGTTACCGTACTCCTAAGCAAATTATTACCATGGCACAAGCGATCGCCATAGGATTATATCGTCCCCAAGGAATGCTTACGGGTTCGGTTTATGCGGAGGAATGGCAGGCTTTAGGGTTCAAGACAGATAGTACTTGGCAACCAGGAAACAAGGTTACTCTCACCCGAAATCACTTAAATTCACCTAATCTGATGGGGGAACTTTGGTCAGGAGATTTAATTAACTTTGAGTACTATAGTTCTCGTCAACAAGAATTAACCAACTTGGCACAAAAGCTCAAGTACAACTTAAACCAGGATCAGCTTCAGCCAGATCGCGACCTGTTAGTTATTGTCTTGGGTTCTACCTATGATGCTCCATCATTAGCCAAACAAACGGCAATTTTTCTGCTCAATCAGGGTATTAATATCTATCTCCCTAGTCAACGCACCTTTAATGGCATAGATACCAAAACTCAAGATTGTCCCAATCAGTTTTGGTATCCAGGGGCAATTACCATTTCTACAATTCACCGCGCTAAAGGTCAAGAAGCAGATTTTGTCTATTTAGTGGGTTTAGATCAAATTGCCAAAGAGGAGGCAAACTTATATCTGCGTAACCAACTCTATGTAGCATTAACTCGCACTCGGGCTTGGGCAAACATCAGCGGCATTGGTAATTACGTCCTTTATCAAGAACTAACCAATCTAATCAACAATTATCCTCAGCTAACCTTTAATTTTGACGAAGTGAACGCAAGCCCCGTCCGTTTAGGGCGGGGTACTGTTCACCTTCCTGTACTTAGAGAATTAGCTATCAGCGATCGCGCTAGCTTAATCCGAGGGTATGCTTTAGGAAGAAGAAATTTTCGTGCTGCTAACTTAAGTTACGCCGATTTATCTCAGCTCAATCTCGCTAATATTAATTTAATTGAAGCTGATTTAAGCTATGCCAACCTGCAAGGAACAAATCTAACTAATGCTAAGTTAATTGCCGCTAACCTGACTCATAGTAACCTCAGCAATGTCAATTTAACTAATGCTAAACTAATTGGTGCTGATTTAACCAATGCCAATCTAACTAACACCAATTTAACTAGAGCTAATCTAACTAATACGATCTATAATCTATAACTCATTTAAACCGCATCTAATTTAAAACCAGGAGTTTTAAAGTTAACTGCTCGTAAGTAGCGAGTAGATTCGAGACCCACAGAGGCTTCGCCTCAAAGCCTGCTTCGCAGGCGATGGCGCGCAAGCGCCGTTCGACGTAAGGCGCAAGGGAATGCTCGAATCAGAGTAGGGAGTAGCAAGTATGTCTTGCCATTTAACTTGCTTCGTTGCCAATTTAAAAACTACGGTTTTCTATGTAGACGAGGTTTAGCTTAGAATCTTGTCTATCTCAAATAATTTAATAAATTTGTAAGGCTATAAATGTTTTAAGTTGATGTTTTTGTTAAATTCAAAAATAAAAATATCTGTAAAAAAACTATGCCAACCTATACCGAGTATCATCTAAATCCTCAGCAATTTCCCTTTCTTCAGACTTTTCAAGATTGTTGGCAAGAGATGCAACGGGAGTTCAGTTATTTTATGAATCAAGCATCTCCCTCGGAATTAGCCTTAGCAGCGGAGGTAATGGGACCCAAAAGTAAAACTATCAAAACCAAAGGAGCAAAGAAATACAGTGCCTTCGGGATATTGTTTCAAGGCAAATTTATTGAAGAATATATTCAAAACTATCAAATAGCTTACCCCAAACGCGATCACAACGAAGCGGCGGCGGCGGTACTGGCATTGAGAACAAAATACTTTCCTAAATTAGCTCAAGCGATCGCTCAAGTCAACTCCAGCAATGATAATCTGGTAAGAAACGTTTACTTTGGTACATTTCATCCAGGTTTGGATATCAAGCTGCACGTAAACTATAATCCCCATATGAATCGGGGCTATTTGGGATTAATTGTACCAGAGGGAGATATTGCTATGAAAATCTGTCACGACAAGCTTTATTGGCACGAGGGGGAATTTATGATTCTCGATCATAGCTATCCTCATTGTCCCCACAATTACACTGATTTTGACCGCACGGTTTTGATTGTTGACTTTTTTAAACCCGATCAGCCCAGAGAGGAAGTAATACGCTTTGAAAGAGAGCAAGTTACCCAAAGAATGCAGTCAAATCCCTATAGCTTGGGTGTTTTTGGTCAAAATGATCGCGCTAAACCTGAAGATTTTATCAAATATGGTTTAGCGCATCAGTTAGAGTGGGACAAAGCTTTGGGAACTTCTTAAATATTTAAGATGTTTAGCTCGTTGGTAAGGGAAATCTTGCGCCAGCTAAATAATCGGCAAAGTTTTGTTTAAAATATTTCCAGGAGGTAATATTCTCCGCATCAAGTTTCTCTGGGGCTGCATCTCTATATAAGGGAACTCGATTGTTGATTTCGGCTTGCAACCATTGAGGTAACTCACTAAAATTATCTATTTTGCAACCATGGGCACTGTAAATTAGTTGTCCAGGCTTGTTACCCATTTTCATCCAAGGCAGCCAAGGACCAATGCGATCCCAGCTGAGAATTACCTGAGATACTTCAGGCAGATTGGGGTCGTGAAGTTCAGCCGTAGGTACTGTTAGCTTGAATAATTCCGTGGCTTGATATGTAGCCTGGGGACTATACTCGATAAACTTGGCATCTCCTGCTAAAGGATTAGGATAGTCAGTAAAGAGATCGAAGACAAAAGTGGTAGTTTCACCATTAACTTGAGCGGGAAACTTACCTTTGAATAAACCTTGAACTTGTTGATTGGCAACATGCACTACAGGCAAGGTTTCTGCTGTCCAGGGATTGAGCCACTGATGGACTACTTGCTCTGTTTGGGGATCGAGATAATAGGTTAATTCCCGAGATGTAAAATCCCAACTCTTGTCCTCATTGGGCAAACAGCGGCTTACGCTCATCCCCACAATTTTAAACAGGTGTTTTTTTGGTTCATTGGGGACAAAAGCGTAAAGGGAACCCGTCCACAAAAGAAAAGTTGAGTTGCTAGCAAGAGAGTTGCGTGTTTTAACCCAACAGGAAACATCTAACTCTTCCTTCACGTTGATCTTGAGTAAATTAACCATGAGCTTAATTATTGGGTTCTAAGGTTAAGGATTCTAGGGGCAATTAAATTTGCTTTAAGGTAGCAATTTTGTGACTAGATGCACAACTAAACCGCATCTAATTTGAAACCAAGAGTTTTAAAGTTAACTGCTCGTAAGTAGCGAGTAGCGAGTAACGAGTAGCGAGTATGTCTTGCCATTTAACTTGCTTCGTTGCCAATTTAAAAACTACGGTTTTCTATGTAGACGAGGTTTAACTAAAGATTCAATTTTCGAGCCAAATTGTATTAAAACTTAGAGAGTTCTCAGCATTCGGTAATAATTGACTCAGGTTTCTCCTTGATTGTGTTAATCAAGCTCAAATGTTTAATTTCAATCAGGAGCAAAATCATGAAACAAGTAGTTATCTCGTCATTATTGGCAATTGCTTTTTCTGGCTTGGCTACCCCTGCTTTTGCCATGCAGCCTGTTTCTTTTAATCCAACTCCCAAACCTAATCAGGTTACTCCATTGGGTTTAGTTGCTGCTGGTTATCAAGGTCGTCTGGCGGTTCAAGGTATTCCTGGCAATGATGCCTTCTTGTCTGCCATCAGCAGCAATAAAATTAATGCTCAAGATTTGGTTCAAGGTGCGGTCGCATCTGGTCAGCTAAGTCAAGATACCCTTAACGATAGAGACTATCTGGATTCGGTTGCATCTTTGCTCACTGATTTAGACTTTAAATAGCAAAGATACCTAATTTTAAAA
The DNA here is from genome assembly GCA_039030815.1 of Cyanobacteria bacterium P01_A01_bin.83. Classification (GTDB taxonomy): domain Bacteria; phylum Cyanobacteriota; class Cyanobacteriia; order Cyanobacteriales; family Xenococcaceae; genus Waterburya. Next base: position 7,438 of record JBCCDL010000076.1, read on the forward strand.
CGATTTTTAATTGACAGACAGACTGGTCTGTACTAAAGTTAAATTGTTAAGCAAGCCGACAAAGCAGCTTTTTAAAAACCCGATACTTACTTAAAAGCAAAGTCATGAAAACTTATCTTCAAGCCAGTTTAGTAATTTATAGTCTGAGTGTCTTTGCCACACCAGCATTAGGAATGGAAAAGTTATCAAAGGCAGATACGAATATTTCCTCGTTGTCCTTTGAGGAGGTGATTAGCTTTAACTCCACCTCTGGGCTAAATCTTGAACCAGAAAGCCCAAAATCCCCAAGAGAATATACGATAGATCTCTTATCAAAAACTAATAATTTGTCCCTAGAAAGTGATGTAAGCTCAAGATCTAATTTAAATACCAGCAGCAAAATTTCAGGAGATTATTCGACAACAGTTACGCTAATTCGATTTTAAATCAAGCATTGATGTGAATTTATGCTTGATTGAATTACCAAAAATAGTCAATAAAAGCAGTGTGTTCCATCAAAAAAATAAGTAGGTATTTAAAATTTACCTGCATCATCTGTATCACTTGTTTATTAGTAGTTACACCTACAGCCGTTCGTGGTCAACAAATCAATGCTACTCCCCAAAAAGCACCTATCGTTTTAGATGGACAGGTTTTATTTAGGGTTGGTTCCTTTGGTAATTTCTCAGCACAAGAAAGAGCGGCACAAATCAATCAGGCATTAATTAATACCGTTCAATCTCCTATGCCAATTAAAATTGGTCTAATAGAAGTAGATGAGCAAATTACGATTCAAAACACGTCAGATAAGAAGCATTTATTAACAGTAACTAAATCAGATGTAATTACTGCTGCCACTCCCTATAATCAGGCACTATTATGGGTCAACGATATTCAGAAAGTAGTAGATCGCGGACAAAAAGAGCGAACTGCTACTTATCAAAGTAAAGCTTTTTTAACTGCTTTCTTAGTAATTTTTATAGCGATCGCGCTTCACTTAATTGTCCAACTTTTACGTAGTTTCAGTTCTCAGCACCTAGCTAAAATATCCCAGAAACCGAATAAATTAAATTTTGGGAACAGGTTTATTGCCCAATGGTGCCAGTTTATTTTGCTTCCTGTCCAGTTGGGCATTTGGATTTATGCAGTTATTTACATTACCAATTTATTTCCCCAAACTCGTAGTTGGCAATATCGGCTTAATTCACCTTTAATAAGTTTAGGCACCGAAACCTATTCTGCTCTAGAAATATTGCTGCTATTAGGCTTAACTGTTGCTACCTGGTTTGTAATCAGAGGTGTTATTAATCTCCTAAAATATTACATCTTAAAAAAGACGATTAGCGAGCCAGCAATTCAAGATGTAATTGCGATTTGCTTGCAGTATATTTTTACAGCATTAGGGTTAATTATCTTATGGCAAAGTTGGGGGATTGATGTTGCGGCGCTAGCGATCGCAGCTAGTGTTTTGGGGGTAGGAATTGGCTTTGGCTTACAAAATATTGCCAATAACTTTATTAGTGGTTTAATTCTGACTTTAGAACGACCAATAAAAGTAGGTGATTTAATTAAAGTTGATGATTTGATCGGTACCGTTAAAAATATAGGTTCTCGTAGCACAGAAATTCTTACTCAAGACCACTTAAGCATTATTATTCCTAATTCCCAGTTACTAGATAATCAGTTGATTAACTGGAATCATCGAGATTCCCTTTCTCGTCTGAGGATTCCCGTTGGAGTTGCTTACAATAGCGATCCGCGCAAGGTTAGGGCAGCTTTACTTTTAGCAGCTAGAAATCACTCAGAAATTTTGCGTTCTCCTCGTCCACAAATATTATTTCAAAAGTTTAACGATAGTTCTCTTGATTTTGAGCTATTAGTTTGGATCAAAGATCCTAAAAAACAATTTCGGATTGTTAGCGATCTCAATTATTTAATCATGATGAGTTTACGCCGTCTTGATATCGAAATTCCTTTTCCTCAAACTGACGTTAACTTTAATTCTCCTCGGCTCGAAAAATTGCTTACTGCCTGGTTAAGTTATCAAGGTATTAATTCTGATTTACTAGCAGATTCTAAATCAGATAATAATCATCACCATTCTGATAATTATCAGAAGATAATTAATAATAAGACAGCATTATTACTTAACACCTTTGAAGAAAAACTAACAGAAATAGATCTCGAACAATTAGTTAGCGAAATGCGAGGCAAAGATGGTCTGGTAATAGCTGATCGCCGTTATCGCTTTAATCTATATTCTAAGTGTTTTGTTGGCTCTGAGGCTGTTGATTGGATTGTCAAGCATCAGGGTTTTTCTAAAGAAGAAGCGATCGAATTAGGTCAAATACTAATTGAAAGAGAGATTATTCATCATGTAGCAGATGAACATTCTTTCCAAGATCGTTATCTTTTTTATCGTTTTTATGTGGATGAATAATTAATATGAAATCCAAAAAAGAATGCTACACATAGGTTTTGTAAGGCGTGACGTGCAGGGAGACTGCTTACAGGGGTATGATTTTAAGAATCAAGCAGAAGAAAGGGAAAATTGAGAAGATCGATTTTTTCGTTTTTCGATACACTGCTCTGGTGTCTCTGCAAGGTTTTTATGATATTTTACCTATTTTCCTGGCTCCTTGAGCGAGTTTTTTCCTCCGAAACCCTCTTCACCTCAGCGTTTCTCTATTATTCAGCAAGCCCTATTTATCAGGATACTGATTATCTTTGCGACCTAAGCTAAACGGTACAAACGAGCTTAATATTTTAGATCGCCCTTGATAATTCTTAAAATCAAACCTACTAATGCAAAATAACCTGGAAAACCACTTAAAATAACCTGTATTAATGGTAGTATTCTTGAGACCATATTACTTTAAAGACACAGAATACTACCGATGTCCAAAGCTCTATTTATTCCTTTACAGCTTTCATTGGGTACTTTTATTGGTTTTTATACCAGTCCCATCTTGGCTCAAGTCACTTCTGACGGCACAGTAAATACTCAAGTTAATCAGAATACAAATAATTCAGGGGCGAGAATTGCTCAAAGTTACCGAAATTGCAGTGGAGTTTAGCTGTTTATTTTCAAGACATGTTATTAGCTTTAATGAGTTTAGCTATGTGTTCTTTTTCTTTCCCCAAATAAATTCTTAGTCGCTATTTTATAGTCGTTTTAATTAATTTTTGAGTACGTTAGTATATGCGGAACCCACTTACGCCTTTATTATGCACGAGGGACTGACAAAGGGCTGGTTCCCCATGTACTGGGGACTGAAATCTATCAGACTCAATTCTTATTTAAAAGAACTATAAATATTAATTAAATAATAATAGCTGTCAGTCAGAAAATTTTGTTTATAATGACCAATAACTATCAGTAATCACTCAATGATCGCTCTTTCTTTTATTTTCTTTCTACTTTTATTTACCGTAGTGGGAGTCTATGCCGCTACGCAAAAACAGGACACTACTACCGACTACTTACTAGCAGGAAGAAAGGTTAATCCCTGGGCGATCGCATTATCAGCCTTATCTACGGGTCAAAGTGGCTTTTTATTTACAGCACAGGCTGGATATGCCTATAATCAGGGTTTATCAGCGATCTGGCTAGCACTTGGCTGGGCAATCGGCGATTATCTAGCTTGGACGTTGGTTTTTAAGGGATTAAGAGAGGTGTCAGAAGCTTCTGAATCAGAAACTGTACCAGCATTTTTGGCACAAAAGCAACCAGGCTATCGTTGGATATCGGTTATTTCGGCACTGATTACCATTTTCTTTTTGGGTACTTATGCGGCGGCACAGCTATTAGCAGGAAGCAAAGCACTTAATAGTCTGTTTGGCTGGAATAATGCCTGGGGAATAATTATCGGCGCAATTATTGTTGTTATCTATTGTTTTTCAGGGGGCATCAGGGCATCAATTTGGACTGATTCGGTACAGACTGTCGTTATGATCGGGGCATTGTTGATACTGTTGATATTTAGTCTGGTTGCCACTGGTGGAGTAGGATCAATGTTTGATAGTTTGGGTCAGATAGATCCCAACTTAGTTAGGCTATTGCCCACAGATTTACCCTGGGGGATAGTGCCATTTTTCATTGGCTGGTTAGTGGCTGGATTTGGTGCAGTGGGGCAACCGCATATCGTAGTGCGGGCAATGGCGATTGATTCAGCAGATAATATGAATCAGGCGCGAGATATAAGAACTATCTGTGGTTTTATTACCGCTTTTGCCGCTATTTTTATCGGTTTAGCCGCCAGAGTTCTGTTACCTAACTTGAACGATTCAGAGTTAGCCTTACTCGATCTTTCTCAAAGCCTACTACCAGCAATACTAGTAGGGGTGATCTTAGCTGGCTTATTTGCCGCCACTATTTCTACTGCCGATTCTCAAATTTTATCCTGTTCGGCTGCCCTAACTCAAGACTTGTTTCCTGGGTTAGCCAAATCTTACAGATTCGCCAAGGTTGGTACCTTGGTTGTTACCGCCATTGTCTTAATTATTGCCTTAACTAACAATGATAGTGTCTTTGGCTTAATTACCTTTGCTTGGTCAATTTTGGCTTCAGGCTTGGGAGTTCTATTGATCCTACGTAGCCTTGAAAAACCTGTCTCCACACCTGCTGCGATCGCAACTATGTTATCGGGTATTATAGTTTCGATGTGGTGGAAACTAGGTTTAGGGTTATCAGGTGCCGTCTACGAAGTTCTTCCTGGTATGGCTGCTAGCTATGTTATTTATATTACATCTTCCCTACTTTGGCGTGTCAATCAGGAATAACAGTTCATAATAGAATTTAGCCATAAATTGTAATCAACTAGTCAAACATTCACGAGACGAAAATAGTAATCTTGTAAAGTTGATTGATTCAAATTAAGTAAAATATGTCAGATAATACACAACCAAGTTCCGCCCAATGGTGGCAAACAGGAGTAATTTACCAAATATACCCCTTGACTTTTGCTGATGCCAATGGTGATGGTGTGGGAGATTTGCAGGGAATTATCAACAGGCTAGACTATCTTAATGATGGTAATCCTGATAGCGAAACTGCTTTAGGAATCGATGCCATTTGGTTATCACCCATAAATAAATCGCCGATGATTGATAACGGATATGATGTCAGTGATTATTATGCTGTTCATGAGCCCTTTGGTACCTTAGATGACCTCGAAGTTTTGATCGCCCAATCCCATCAGCGGGGCATTAAAATTATCCTGGATCTAGTCGTCAATCATACTTCTAATCAGCACAGTTGGTTTATTGAATCAAGTTCCAGTTGCAATAACTCTAAAAGTGATTGGTATCACTGGCAAGACCCTGCACCAGATGGGGGTGTTCCTAATAATTGGCTGTCATATTTTGGCGGTACAGGATGGACTTTTAGTGAGACGCGATCGCAATATTATTATCATTCTTTTAACCAAAATCAACCAGATCTTAATTGGGGTAATCCTGATGTAAAATCCGCTATTTTTCAGATGATTAGGTTTTGGCTGGATAAAGGAATTGATGGTTTTCGCTTAGATGCTTCCAGTGTCTATAGTAAGGATAAATATTATCGCTTTAATCCTGTAAAGTTTGATTCTAATGATAATAATAAATATAAGAATTTACACCACTTATATGATAAAAATTTACCTGAAAATCATCAGATTATTAAAGAGATTAGAAGCATTATTGATGCCTACGATGATCGAGTTTTAATTGGAGAAACCTTTATTGATAGTGAGCTTTATGAGTCTTCTATTTTTTATGGGGTTAATAATGACGAATTGCACTTACCATTAACCTTTGAATTTCCCTTTAGCCCTTGGTATCCTGGTTATCTTCAGCAAGAAATTACCAAGAAAGAATTGATTACGCCGACTGGTGCTTGGCCCAGCTATTTTTTGGATAATCACGACGTTCCTCGACACTTA
>JBCCDL010000077.1:0-13331 GCA_039030815.1 Cyanobacteria bacterium P01_A01_bin.83
ACTACAAATTAAAGCAACTAAGCACCACAATGACTAGTACCGAATCCATTGATAGCGCAATTGATCTCAACGATCCTCAGTACTACTTCAATCGAGAGTTAAGCTGGTTGGAATTTAACCGCCGAGTTTTGGCAGAGGCAATGGATGAGAGAACGCCATTACTTGAAAGGCTTAAGTTCATGAGTATTTTTAGCTCTAACCTAGATGAATTTTTTATGGTCAGGGTTGCCGCACTTAAAAAACAGGTAGCCGCAGGAGTATGTAAACTATCGGCAGATGGTCGCACAGCCCAACAGCAGCTAGACGCGATCGCCGAAACTCTGACCCCCATGTTTGAAGAACTACATAAGCATTTTGAGAAGGTTCTGCGACAAAAATTAAAGAAACTGGGTAGCAATATTCTGAGTTATGTTGACCTCAATCAAGAGCAGCGAAATTATATTAACAATTACTTTGAAAACTACATTTTTCCCGTTCTCACCCCTTTAGCAGTAGACCCTTCTCACCCTTTTCCCTATATTTCAAATCTCAGCTTAAATCTAGCCGTAGTACTTAAAGATCCTGCGATTGAGGGGGAGCTATTTGCTAGGGTCAAAATTCCTAAAGTACTACCCCGCTTTGTGGCTTTACCAGAAGAGCTACGGCAAAGACATCGCGGTAAGCCTGGGGTATGGAGTGGAGTGCCAATGGAACAAATTGTAACTCATAATCTGGAATATCTTTTCCCAGGCATGAATATTTTGGAATCCTATGCCTTTCGGGTAACTCGCAATGCCGATCTCTCAGTAGAAGAAGATGAAGCCGATGATTTACTATTGGCGATCGAAAAAGAACTGCAAAAGCGGCGTATTGGCGGGTCTTCTGTCCGCTTAGAAATTGAAGCCTCTATTCCTGCTGAACTTCGTGCCACGATTATTCGGGAATTAGCCTTAGAAGAAAATGACGTTTATGACATCGATGGCTTGCTTAGTTTGGGGGACTTGATGTCTTTTATGTCTTTGCCTTTACCCGAACACAAAGATAAGCCATGGAATGCGGTACTTCCCTATCGGTTGCATTGGTTGGAGAATCAGGAAAATGAGAATGATGGAGAAGGAGAAACTTTTTTCCACGTAATTCGCCAGGGAGATTTACTGGTACATCATCCTTATCATTCATTTAGCAATACGGTATTGAGGTTCGTCACCGAAGCGGCATACGATCCCAAGGTTCTGGCAATCAAAATGACTCTATATCGCACTTCAGGAGACTCGCCTATAGTGAAGGCACTAATTGCCGCCGCTCAAAATAACAAACAGGTAGTGGCATTAGTCGAATTAAAGGCTCGTTTTGACGAGGAAAACAATATTATCTGGGCAAGAAAGCTAGAGAAGTCGGGGGTTCATGTCGTTTATGGTGTTACTGGGCTTAAAACTCACACTAAAATTACTTTGGTAGTGCGGCAAGAAAAAGAAAAAATTCGGCGCTATGTTCATATTGGGACAGGGAACTATAATCCGAAAACGGCAAAGATCTATACCGACCTAGGCTTATTAAGCTGTCGCGAAGAGTTGGGTGCAGACTTAACTGATTTGTTTAACTTTTTGACTGGCTATTCACGACAAAAATCTTATCGCAAGCTCTTGGTAGCCCCTGTAAGCCTGCGGGGACGTATGATTGAAATGATTAAGCGGGAAGCTGAAAATTGTCGTCAGGGAAAAACAGGACGCATTGTGGCAAAAATGAACTCCTTAGTAGATCAGCAAGTTATTCAAACTCTTTATGAGGCTTCTCAAGCAGGAGTCGAAATAGACCTAATTGTGCGGGGAATTTGTTGTCTGCGACCAGGATTAAAAAAGATTAGCCATCGCATTCGGGTAATAAGCATTATCGGTAGGTTTCTAGAGCATTCACGCATCTTCTATTTCCATAATGATGGCAAAGAAGAAATCTATATTGGCAGTGCTGACTGGATGACCCGTAATTTGAGTCGACGGGTAGAAGCAGTCACTCCTATTGAATCTCCTGAGATCTTTAGCGATCTTCAAGAAATTTTGGGCGTGATGCTAGCGGATAATCGTCAAGCATGGGAGTTACAGAGTGATGGCACGTTTAAGCAACGAAAACCGAAGAAAGATGAAGCAGCTCATGCTACTCACGATGTCTTTATGGACATGGCACTCCACTCAGCAGGTATCAAGTCAGAAGAATTAGAGCAAAATTAGCTTCTCGGCTATTATCCCGCGTTATACTGTCAGGTTAACGTCGGGATAATAGCCGAGCCTGGATCTAAGTCAGCTACATGCGGAACTCTAATGTATTCGAAAAAATAAGATTCTGAGAAATAATTCTACTGATAAATTTATGATTAGTTTTCTAAATTATAAAACTATGTTTAATGCTTCATGGTCTAGTAATCTTATAGGTAATAAGCTTAAATAAATTTCAAGTTCAACGAAAATTTGGTAAGTTAATTATCAACAAAACATCTGGTTACGCTGCTCGATGGTTATATAGATTACTTATGAGAAATTGTCTTAGTAATGAACAGTGAAGCAAAAAGCTATAAAGAAACCGTAAATCTGCCCCAAACATCATTCAACATGCGGGCAAATGCCGTGCAGCGCGAACCTGAATTACAGCAATTTTGGGCGGAAAACCAAATTTACGAGCAACTGTCGCAGAATAATATTAAAGACTCTTTTATTCTCCATGATGGCCCTCCCTATGCCAATGGTTCTCTGCATATGGGTCATGCGCTAAACAAAGTGCTGAAGGATATTATTAATAAATACAAACTATTACAGGGACACAAGACAGATTATGTTCCTGGGTGGGATTGTCATGGACTACCGATTGAATTGAAAGTTCTGCAGAAAATTAAATCTAAAGAAAGAAAAGAATTAACTCCCCTCAAACTGCGTCAAAAAGCCCAAGAATTTGCCCTCCAAGCACAGCAAGAACAGTGTGAGAGCTTTAAACGCTATGGCATCTGGGGTAATTGGTCACATCCCTATTTAACCCTAACTCCGGCATACGAAGCGGCGCAAATCGACGTTTTTGGGCAAATGGTTTTAAAAGGACATATTTATCGCGGTTTAAAACCCGTTCACTGGAGTCCTAGTTCCCGCACAGCTTTGGCAGAAGCAGAATTAGAATATCCTGAAGGACATACCTCCCCTAGTATCTATGCCGCTTTTCCTGTCACTGAGTTAGGTGAGTATGCAGCAGAATTAAAACCGTATTTGCCTAACTTAAAAGTAGCGATCTGGACTACTACCCCCTGGACAATTCCAGGTAATTTAGCTGTAGCAGTCAATGAGGAATTAGAATATGCTGTTGCTAAAACTAGCGATGGGCAATGTTTAATTGTGGCGAAGGATTTGGTGGAAAAATTAGCCGAAACCTTAGGGATGGAATTAACTATTCAAGCAACCATTAAGGGTAAGGCATTAGAAAATACTATTTATCACCATCCTTTATACGATCGCGATAGTAAAGTCGTGATCGGTGGCGACTATATCACTACCGAATCTGGTACAGGATTAGTCCATACTGCCCCAGGACATGGGCAAGAAGACTATATCACGGGGCAAAAGTATGGTTTGCCAATTCTTTCTCCTGTAGATGATGGAGGAAGGTTTACCGAAGAAGCAGGTAAGTTTGCAGGTTTGCAGGTAGTAGCCAAAGGCAATGAAAAAGTTAGTGCAGGGAATCAGGCGATTATCGATGCCCTGGCAGAAGCAGGGGCATTACTTAAACATGAGGAGTATGCCCATAAGTATCCCTACGACTGGCGCACAGGTAAACCGACTATCTTCCGCGCCACAGAACAATGGTTTGCCTCGGTAGAAGGTTTCCGCGATGAGGCATTAAAGGCTATTTCTACCGTTACCTGGATTCCCGCCCAAGGAGAAAAACGTATTACGCCTATGGTAAACGATCGCAGTGATTGGTGTATTTCCCGTCAGCGTAGTTGGGGGGTACCCATTCCTGTATTCTACGACGAAGCAACCAACAAGGAATTATTAACAGAAGAAACTATTAATCACGTCAAGGCAATTATCGCTGAAAAAGGTTCTGATGCCTGGTGGGAATTGCCCGTAGAGGAATTATTACCTCAACAGTATCGTAATAACGGACACACTTATCGCAAGGGTACCGATACCATGGATGTCTGGTTTGATTCTGGTTCATCTTGGGCAGCGGTAGCAAAAGGCAGACAGCTTAAATACCCTGTTGACATGTATCTAGAAGGTTCGGATCAACATCGCGGTTGGTTTCAATCAAGTTTGCTTACCAGCGTTGCCACCAACGGCATTGCACCCTACAAAACTGTTCTAACTCACGGCTATGTCGTCGATGAAAAAGGCTTTAAGATGAGTAAGTCTAAAGGCAACGGCATTGCACCTGAAGTTATTATTGAAGGTGGTAATAATAAAAAACAGGAACCCCCCTATGGTGCCGATGTATTGCGCCTCTGGGTATCCTCCGTCGATTACACTTCTGATGTGCGGATTGGGAAGAATATCATCAAGCAAACGTCTGATATGTACCGCAAGGTGCGTAACACAGCCCGCTTCTTGCTTGGTAACTTGCATGACTTTGATCCTGCTAAAGACGCTGTAGTCTATGCAGACTTACCAGAATTGGATCGGTATCTGCTGCATCGCATTACAGAAGTCTTAAGCGAAGTCACTGAGGCATATGAAAGCTATCAATTCTTCCGCTTCTTCCAAGCTATCCAGAACTTCTGCGTTGTCGATCTATCCAACTTTTATCTAGATATCGCTAAAGACAGACTCTATATCAGCAGTCTTGATTCTTTCCGCCGCCGTAGCTGTCAAACAGTATTATCAATTGCCATCGAAAACATCGCCAAAGCGATCGCACCAGTACTATGTCATATGGCAGAAGATATTTGGCAAGCCTTACCCTATGACACTGGTTATCAATCGGTGTTTCAATCTGGGTGGGTAGAAATGCAAGATGAATGGTATAAACCCGAATTAAAAGAATTCTGGTCAACTATTGCTAATTTACGAGATGAAGTAAATAAAGTAATGGAACAAGCCAGAACAGCTAAAGCGATCGGTTCTTCTTTAGATGCCAAAGTATTACTGCAAGTTCCTGATTCTGAATTAAAAAACAAGTTGGCATCTTATAATTCTGCTGATACTCTTAGTGAGAGAAATGTTGATGAATTACGTTATTTTTTCCTTGCTTCCCAAGTAGAATTAATCGATTCTCTTCCAGATGTTGAATATAAAAGTGAATCAGATCTAGTAAATATTGCTGTTATTAAAGCTGATGGTGATAAATGCGATCGCTGTTGGAATTATTCGACCTCTGTAGGTAGTTTTGCTGATGATCCGACAATTTGCGATCGGTGTAATGCTGCGTTAAAAGGTGAGTTTTAACTTTCCTGGACTGTAGGGACATTAAATTCATCCCTATTAATGTTTAGGCATAGACCAGATTTAGACCAGTATTGGACTAAATCTGATGACTATGTCTCTATAAGTATCGGGATGAAAGGATTTGAACCTTCGACATTCTACTTTTTTTAACACTTAGCGAATGCTTTAAGCCTTGCTCACTAATGTTTTGAAGCAAAGTGAGTAAAAAGTGAGTACGGCTTCGATTAAGAGGGTTAGCCAACAAAGAGAAGAAACCTAGTCTTCGTCTTGACTGGCTTTTACTGAACTTAATTAACCCAAACTCAGGTTAATTAAGTTCAGTTTGGTCTAGTCTAAGACGGGGGCGATTACGCTCCGCGTACCCCGAAGGGATCGCATTTCTAGAAAGACAACATAAAAAAGCGATCGCTTTGAGTTGATAGTCTAGAAATTTCAAGCGATTGCACTTAAGCCAAAAACTTAATTCAAAAAACCTCCTCGTACTGAAGTAGAGTTGTCACCCCCTTCAGCAGAATCTCGGTTAGATTAGGAGAATATGGCAGCAACCCCGTTTCAATGCAGCTAACAACTAGTTCTGCTGCTAAATCATAATCTTTGACTTTGTCATAAAGCAAAGAGTAAATTTTTTGTCAAGCAATATCTAGTCAAATTTTCAAGCATACTAAACTGCCTAAGATAGAAGTGTCAATCTCTTTTGCCGAAAACATTGACTATCTCAGTTAAAATTAGACTAGTGCGGTGAATCTAAAAATAGAAGTATAAGATTTCCGCAGTGCAATGGAAGTAAAAGCTTTCCGCTGCGGAAAAGTTATGCTTCCTCTGACAGTATTGCATGCAGGGACTGACCGACAGGGAAGTGGAGCATAGCGGATTCGAACCGCTGACATCTTGCATGCCATGCAAGCACTCTACCAACTGAGCTAATGCCCCAATAACTTAACAATATTAACACAATCAATGATACTAAACTCGATTCAGAAATTTTAGCCAAGACGACTTAGACAATTTCCAATTATAAAATAGACTACCAACATAGCAGCAGCAGATACAGCTACTAGAGTTCCCGCAAGCATGAGCGAAAATTCCTTTGTTGCCAAAGCTGACTGCATCAAATGCAGCGACCATGCCACTAAGGCAACATCTAATATGAGAATTGGAACTAACATACTTTACGAAATGTAAAAACATTCTTATTTTAATACATAATTTTTAATTTTTTAATAGTAAATAGATAATTTAAGCTTTGCTAAAGATTACTTAAATTAAGTAACTCTTACTGGAACTTGGCGCTTTTGCAAGTAAGATTTAATTTCCTCAACGCTTAGCTGACCAAAATGTAATAGTGATGCCAATAAAGCCGCCTCGGCTTTGCCTTGACTAAAAGCCTCATATATATGTTGACAGTTACCAGCTCCACCAGAGGCAATTACGGGAATTTCTATTAGTTCGGCAATCTTACGAGTCAACTCAAGGTCATATCCTGCCTGGGTTCCATCCGCATCCATACTAGTTACGAGTAATTCCCCTGCTCCTCGTTTTGCCATTTCTTGTGCCCAAAAGATGGCATCTATCCCTGTGTTTTTTCTGCCCCCACGGACGTACACGTCCCAGCCAGGGTTATCAATAGCAGTACGCCTTCTGGCGTCGATCGCAACTACAATACACTGTTTGCCAAAGCGATCGCTAGCGCGATTAATCAGATTTGGATCGCGAACAGCAGCGGAGTTAATACTGACTTTATCAGCACCAGCTCGTAACAAAATTTTAATATTTTCTAAGGATTGAATTCCGCCGCCAACGGTCAGGGGAATAAAAACCTGTTCTGCTGTGCGATAAACTACATCGACAATTGTTCCTCGATCTTCATGAGTAGCCGTAATATCGAGAAATACTAGCTCATCTGCACCAGCCTCATTGTAAACTTTTGCTAGTTCTACAGGATCTCCAGCATCTTTAAGATCAACAAAATTAACTCCTTTGACAACACGTCCCGCATTAACATCTAGACAAGGCAATATTCTCTTGGCAAGCATGATTATATATATTCGTTCGATACAATATATTTCAAATCAAACATTTAAGATATATTAGACAGAATCTAATAACCCTAGAGTTAAATCTGGCAAATCTTCAGCTTATTTTGAAGGTTCTCTTTTAAATATCAAATGAAACCGTTAATTGCAACCTAATTTTACATTGTTTTGGTTACAATCAGTGGTATTAAAAGCTTCAAAATATAACAAGACTTTGAAATGAAATTATACTAAATCCGATTTAAAAAAGTTTTAAGCATTGTATGTAAACAGGATTTAGTATTATATATTTAAACAACAAAAAAGATGACCTAAGCAATTACTACTAGCGTCATCTATAAAATTAGAAATTATTGAGATATGGCTAAACCTGTTTTAGTCATATCTCGTATTTAAAAAAGCTAATTCTAATTTAGTTATCTATAATTAATAACGATTTTGGTTGGGCTTGTAAACAATAAAGCTTACAGTTTGACACTGTTTAATATTGTCAAAACCAACTACGCGAATATAACAATCAGAATATTCGGAACGACATTCACGAACTTCGTTTAGGACGTCTTGAGAACTACGAGCATCAAATAAAGGTAGTTTCCAGAGAGTCCAGTGGTGTAAATCGGGAGTAGGATCTTTCTCAAATTCCACACCAGGAATATAGCCTTGATCGATCATGTAGTCGATTTGTTTAGCGATTTGCTGATCGGTTAAAGGGGGTAAGTAGGAAAGGGTTTCGTAACGACGCTCTTTAGGTAATGTTTTCATGTTTTTTCTGTGTATAGATTTTAATCAAAATCTTCCATTTCCTTGGAAGTTTCCGAAACATCTGGATTTAAAACTTCATCAGATGTACGGGTAAGACGCTCCAAAAGAGTACGGCGGTGTGCCAAGTTATCTGACTTTATTCCTGATGCCACCATCTCGGGTAAAAATTCTAGCGTTTGCTCAGCAATATTGTCGCGAACGATCATAATTCGCATAGCTAACTCTTTGCCTCTTGGTTCTGACATGATCTCTTCGAGATATTTTTCTGCATCACGCAGCTTCCCTCCCGATGAGTACTGCCTCAACCAGATAGATTCACGAGGATTAGTTTCAGCTAGTTGAGCAATAACTAGCTGTACCGCTTTATAAGTTAAATAACTTTGGATTACTTTGGCCGTATCTTTTGCAATATCTTTGGGTTGCATTTAGTTAAGGATAGTTATTCTGGAATTTAAAATTGGCTTATTTTTTACCCATTTTGAGTCCCAGATTTAACTAATTGCTGTTCACAAATAACTGTTCTCTAAATCTATAGAGTATCTACAGCATCAAACTCGAACTTGATTTCTTTCCAGAGTTCACAAGCTGCTGCCAACTCAGGACTCCAGCGACAAGCTTCGCGGATAACGTCATTACCTTCGCGAGCTAAAGAACGTCCCTCATTACGAGCTTGAACACAAGCCTCAAGAGCTACACGGTTAGCAGTTGCACCAGGAGCATTACCCCAAGGGTGTCCTAATGTACCACCACCAAACTGGAGACAAGAGTCATCACCAAAGATTTCTACTAATGCGGGCATGTGCCATACGTGGATACCACCAGAAGCAACAGGCATTACACCAGGAAGAGAAGCCCAATCTTGAGTGAAGAAGTTACCGCGAGAACGATCTTCTTCTACATAATCTTCACGCATTTGGTCTACAAAACCGAGAGTAATGTCTCTTTCACCCTCTAGTTTACCCACAACAGTACCTGAGTGGAGGTGGTCACCACCAGATAAACGCAAGCATTTTGCTAATACGCGGAAGTGAATACCGTGGTTTCTTTGACGGTCAATTACTGCGTGCATTGCACGGTGAATGTGCAACAAGACACCATTATCACGACACCATCTAGCCAAAGTAGTGTTAGCAGTGAAACCACCAGTAATGAAATCATGCATGACGATGGGAGTACCAATTTCTTTAGCAAATTCGGCACGTTTCATCATTTCTTCGCAAGTTGCAGCCGTTACGTTTAAGTAGTGACCTTTAACTTCGTTAGTTTCTGCTTGAGATTTCTCAATTGCTTCTTGTACAAATAAGAAGCGATCGCGCCAGCGCATGAAAGGCTGTGAATTGATGTTTTCATCATCTTTGGTGAAATCTAGACCACCACGAAGACACTCATATACTGCACGACCATAGTTCTTAGCAGAAAGACCTAGCTTAGGCTTAATAGTACAACCTAATAAAGGACGACCATACTTGTTTAACAAGTCTCTTTCAACAGTGATACCGTGAGGTGGTCCTTGGAAAGTTTTCAAAAGAGCTACAGGAAAACGAATATCCTCTAGACGCAATGCACGAAGCGCTTTGAAACCAAATACGTTACCCACCAAAGAAGTAAGAATATTGGTGACAGAACCCTCTTCAAACAAATCCATGGGATAGGCGACAAAACAGAAATACTGATTGTCTTCTCCAGGAACAGGTTCAACTTCATAACAACGACCTTTATAGCGATCGAGGTCAGTTAACCCATCAGTCCAAACTGTTGTCCAGGTACCTGTGGATGATTCAGCAGCTACAGCAGCAGCACATTCTTCAGCAGGAACCCCTGGCTGAGGAGTCATCCGAAAACAAGCCAATAGGTCTGTATCCTTTGGAGTGTAATCAGGGGTGTAATAAGTCAGGCGATAGTCTTGTACACCAGCCTTAAAGCCAGCGGAACTCTTAGTTGCCATGTTTGGTCATTCCTCCATAATTAAAATGCTTAAATGTTACTTTCCCATAGAGTTTCCACATTCGTTAGTCCAATGTTCTAAACCTCTGTAGATTTTTGGCGTCAGGTTGCCATATTCCTGACAAAACTCACTCCACTTTTTAGTGAACTGAATAAAAACTCTATATACCGTTAAAAAATCAGTAGAAAGATTATCTAGTAGTCCTTAAAAAACCGTTACCTAAAGCAGCATTTGTCAGCCACTTCCTTTTGCCAATTTCTTATATTAACACCATAGCATGAATATCATTACTTTAAATCTATTTCTAACTCAAATTTGATTGGTTTATTTTTTGGGTTAGATTAATTAAACTAATAACCGTTAACTACAGGTTTCAAGCATTGTTAAAAAATATTAATATTTTTTTTATTTTATTAGTTTTATGCTGGTTTATTGAATATTTAGTACCATTTAGTTTGCCTGAGTATATTTGCTTAAACTACTGGTAACACTATGCTTTGACTCTGAACTTGTCATGAGATAGAAGTGTACTGTACTAGTCTATAGCTAAACATAAGTTTGGCAAAAAACTGCAAATAAAAAAATCTGGCTTAAACAGAAAGTTTAGCCAGACATTAAAGTCAGATATTAAAATTTGCTATTCAAAATGAGTATTTTTACAGGGCAAGATTACTAAAATAAACCTTGGTGGTTAATTATTAGAACAAATATTAGAGAAGCAATATAGTTAGCTGGAATCAGATTGTTTTTTGTGAGGAAATAAGGTTATCAAAAGTTCGTTGATATAAACCTGACCAACCACTGGGGTTTTAGTGGGAGTAATAGGTTCTACTGCTGTTTTTACCTGGGGTATAGCTCCAGAATTATTAGCAAAGCTATTATTTTGAGGCGTTACTTTTGATTTAGTCTCTGATTTAGTCTTGTCTAGCGGCTCAGGGTTATGTACAAAGCCATTACCATTGCTATTTATTTTGCTATTTATTTTGCTTTTATTAGTGCTTTTATTAAATGAGGTTGCTTGAGGAGTATCACTATCCTGGTGTTTTACTTGCTCTTTTTTGATCGTCGGTGCGGGACGAGAGGAATCACCAATTATTGAACCAGGCTCAATTACCGCCATTGCAGCAATATTCTCGTGAAAAATAGTAGTTGAAGTGCCGATACAAGAATTATTGCCAATCTTACTATAACCAATTACCAAAACCCCTGTTCCCAGAATCGCACCATCACCAATTTCCACAGAACCCTGGCAAGCATTGATAATAACCCCCATCCCAATGCAAACATCAGCTCCAACCACAATTCGGCTATCTGGCGCCGCTTGTAAAATTACTCCTGGAGCTAAGGATGCTGTAGGATGAATTTCTACATCACCACTAATACGGATTTCTTTATTCAAAATAGGTTGCGGAGGTGGTAGATAAATCATTGAAAAAGGCAAACTTACTCGATCGAGAAGGAAACAGTTGCGAGAATTATCTGCAATCAACTCTCGTGGTCAGAATCACAACTGTTTCACACTACTCTAGTTTATGAGAACGCAACCTCTGTTAGTTGGTCTTATGGTCGCTGGATAATAGTTTCAGCAACTCTTCTTTTACTTTTTGGATCGATACCTAGTAACTTTACATATTCACCAGAATGTTCTGCTAAACAAACTTCTAATGAAGCAACGACGTCCAGTTCGTGGCGGCTATCTATAGGAGAACAGCTTTTCCATGATTTAGTCCGAAAGCGTCTTTTATCAGCATGTTCTGTGCCAATTTTATAACCAGCCGATAGTAAAGAACGGACTTCCTGCACTGCTTCATTACTTAAATGGCTTTGGCTGAACTCGTTATAACTTGGTGGACGACCTTGATGTTTAGAGCCACTAGTGTAGTCAGAAACAAAATAGCCTCTGCCATTTCCGTTACCGTTACCGTTGCTGCTGCGGTTATTACCATTGCCATTAGATTGAGAACTATCTCCAGGTCTTTGAATAATAGTTTCGGAAACTCGGCGTTTTGCTTGAGCATCAATACCTAGCATACGCACATATTCACCAGAGTGTTCAGTCAAGCAGTCTTCTAGTGCAGCAATCACTTCTGATTCACGGCTACTGTCTATGGGCGAACAGCTTTGCCAAGACTTAGTTTTAAAGCGCCGCTTGCTAGCATGTTCGGTGCCAATTTTGAATCCAGCAGCAAGTAAGGAACGTATTTCTTGAATAATTTTAGAACCTAATTTAGCACTGCCATTACCGTTGCTGTAGCCATTACCATTACCATTACCGTTGCTGTAGCTACTACTACTAGTATTCCAGTTTCTAGTAGCCTGTACGGGGTTTTCTCCAGGGCGTTGAACAATTATTTCAGCCATTCTTCGTTTGGCATGGTTATCGACACCAACGACACGAACATATTCGTTGGGATATTCTGCCATTGCCTGCTCGATCGCATTAAATACTTTGTTGCTGCCGCCGTCAACCTGTCCGACTGTCAACCAGGATTTAGTCTTGAACCGACGCTTACTAGCACGCTCTAGACCAATGCCACAGCCTTGAGATACTAAACTGTTGATTTGGTTTGCCACATCACCACCGAGACTACCGTTACTATGTACTTGGCGATCGCGATTTCTGCCACCATGGTGGCGACCGCGATTGTGATTAGCAACATTCCTAACTGCCCCTTCACCAGGACTATCTTCAGGACGTTGAACAACCATTTCTACCACTCTTCTTTTGGCTCTGGGGTCTACGCCAATTAAACGTACGTACTCTCCTTGATATTCACGAAGTACAGATTCTAACTCACCTAATACCTGACTTTCGTTACGACTTTCAATTTTCTCCCCAGTTAACCAAGACTTAGTTTTAAAACGACGACGGTTAGCATGCTCGGTGCTGATGAGACAGCCTTGTGCCAACAGCGATCGCACGCTGCTTCTAATATCTGAACTTAAACTCATATTTCCTACTGAATTTATATAATCACTCTCATTATTGACCTTGGGACTTAGATCTACATCTGCTTTCCCTTTACTGCGAGCATTATGCCCTCCAGGATTGACACAGGCTTCATCATCGGCACAACGATAACCAGCTAAAAGAGCCTCATTGATTTGCACAACATGATTAGCAAAAGAGCGATCGCTATCGATAACATCTGGCAAACGCTCTGCCTGTTGCTGATTAACAATCACTGCTCC
>JBCCDL010000078.1:0-13318 GCA_039030815.1 Cyanobacteria bacterium P01_A01_bin.83
ACAGTCTTGATGAAAAAGTTGGGCGAACAGGTTAAGGATCAATTTGAAATTGTCATTTGGAGGTCTTTGATCGATGCACCAAGCCTCAAAGAACTTGTATATAGTATTTTGCCTTCAAGTAGTGCCTGGGAACAGGAGGAAAAATTCCTCCCCCAGTTATTAAGGTTGTTGCGATCGCATTCCTGTTTGCTCTTGCTCGATAACGTCGAGACTATTTTACAGCCAGGCAAACTTAGTGGAAAATATCGTCCTGGCTATGAAGATTATGCCACCCTGTTTCGTTATCTTAGAGAAAGCAATCATCAAAGTTGTATGATACTTTCAGGATTAGAAAGTCCCGCAGGAATTTTTCGCAACGAGCAGCCTAATTCTAAGATTCATAGCCTCCACATCTCGGGATTATCCACAGCACAGGCTAGATGTATCTTAGAAGAAGTAGAGGGATTGATTCCCTCAGCTTCTTGGTCAAAACTAATTG
Source organism: Cyanobacteria bacterium P01_A01_bin.83 (assembly GCA_039030815.1). Classification (GTDB taxonomy): domain Bacteria; phylum Cyanobacteriota; class Cyanobacteriia; order Cyanobacteriales; family Xenococcaceae; genus Waterburya. Next base: position 479 of record JBCCDL010000078.1, read on the forward strand.
AATACTATCAGGGTAATCCGACACTTCTGACTATCGTTTCTAAAATAATTAAGGAATTATTTAACGGTAACGTCGAAGAATTTTTGGCGCAAAACTCTCTCGTTTTAGGAGAAATGAATCGGCTATTAGACAAAAGTTTGCAGCGTTTATCCGTATTAGAAACTGAAATTCTTTATTGGTTTATCGGCGAATCAAAACCAATTGTGCTATCAGAAATTCAAACTGATATTCCCATCTCAATTTATCCCACAGAGTTGATCGAGGCAATAGAATCTTTGCAAAAAAGATCCTTAATAAAGATAGATACTCTCGACCAGCGTTCAATCATTATTTTGCCACCAATAATCAAAGAATTAGTGGCAAATTATTTTATTGCTCAAATTGGTCAATATTCTCATCAGGAAGAACGCCAACCAAGAATTTTTAAACAACAAAAAACAATTGATCTTAGTCTATCTAGTCAAAAAGCAACTACTCTACGGCAGTGGCTGCAAAATCTGTTTGAGCCTGATTGGCAGCCAATAGATGCCATTTATACCGCTTCGACTAGAATGCCCTTCCGACTGCGCAGTGCTTTTAACTTAAGAGAAGCAACATGGGTTAAAAGGTTCAAGCAAATTGAATTGAATGCTCCAAAACCCACAGCAATTTTATTGCTAGTTGCTGTTAGCCAAGAAAAACAAGCTTACAAAATTTGTGTTCAAGTTCAACCCGTACCAGAACAACAATTACTGCCCCCAGATCTCTGTTTATCTCTAGAAAATGAAGAAGATCAAACTCTGGCACAAATAACCTCAGAAAGCCAAGATAATTTTATCCAGCTACCTTATTTTAGAGGTAGCGAAGAAGAAGGTTTCAAAATTAGTTTGACCCTAAACTCTGCCAACCATGAAGAGAAATTTGTTATCTAGACTCCTAAAGCATCCAAGATGAAAGTTTTTATTAACCTAGGCAAAGGAAGCTTAAAAAATGGTTGCGATACCATGATCGTGCAATTGTTGGATCAAAACAATAATTGCTTGAGACAGTTTGTCGGTAGTTTGCCACCAGCACCAGAACTGGCAGAACTTTATCGTCAATGGCAGCATAGCTATCGCTGTTATCTTCAAAATCAGGCAACAAGAATTAGTTTGATCCAGCAAGAAGGATTTAGATATTCCCAAGCTGAGTTTCTTAGATTGTGTCAAGTCATTCCCCAAAAACTCAATCGGTGGCTTGATAGCAAGACTTTCAATATGATCGAAAGGTTGTTGCGTACCGAGTTATCAAAAAAAAAGCTGATCCAGTTTATCTTTGCCACAGAAAGTGAGCCTCTTCGTCAGCTTCCTTGGCATTTGTGGAATTTTATTGGCGATTATCCCTTGGCAATAGTCAGTTTCACTACGCCCAACTGGCAGGAAATTCCCCATCGAGCTTACAAACGTGGTAGGCTCACCAGAGTATTGGCAATCTTAGGCAATAGCAGTGGCATTAATGTGCGTGGCGACCTCGATGCTTTACAAATCTTGAAGAACACTGAGTTGGTTATTCTAGAGGAACCACGGCTCTCAGAACTAAATGAATATCTTTGGCAATCCCAGGGATGGAATATTTTACTGTTTTCGGGACACGGGCAAAACGAGTGTGGCGAAGGAAGAATTCAGCTTAATGCCGAGGAGTGGATTGCGATTGATGAGTTAAAACACTCCCTTAAAAAAGCCATTAATAATGGACTGCAAATTGCTATCTTCAATTCATGTGAAGGTGGAAATTTGGCTTGCAAACTTGCAGATTTATCGATTCCTTATACCATTGTCATGCGAGAAGTTGTGCCAGATTTGATTGCCCAGATTTATCTCAAATATCTGTTACTATCTTTCGCTGAAAATAAGTCTTTTCTCTTGGCAGTTAGAGAAGCGCGGCAAAAATTAACGGGGTGGGATGGAGAATTTATCTGCTCTAGCTGGCTGCCCCTGATCCTCCAAAATCCCACAACTAATGATATTACCTGGCAAGATTTACAGGGTGAAAGTCGCAAGAGGATTAATCCAGTAATCAAAAAGTTTTGGCAAAAAAGCATGCTGACTAGCCTGACGTTAGCCAGTCTAGTCATAGGAATGCGATCGCTTGGTTGGTTAGAACCCTTAGAGCTATGGGCATACGATCTCTTGATGCACCAGCGTCCTGCCGAAACTATCGATCCGCGAATTTTGGTGGTAGAAATCACTGAGTTTGATACTAACAAGCATAACTATCCCATCGCAGACGAAACCCTCGTCAAAGCAATCGATCTAATCGAGAAACATCAACCAGCAGCGATCGGCTTGGACATTCATCGACCTTATGCCAGAGGAGCAGGATATCGAGATTTAATCCAGCGTTTCCAAGATAGCTCCCGTTTGTTCCCCGTCTGTGCCTACGGCTCTCAAAGTAATAGCTATGCTCCCCCTGATTTAACTTCAGACAAATTACGCCAGCAAATGGGCTTCAGTGATTTATTAATCGACAGTGGGGAAAAAAAGGCCCAGAGCGATCGCACTAATAATCTTATAGAGCCTACTCAAAACCATACAGTTCGCCGTCAGCTTTTATCTTACGAGCCGAGTTTAGCTGAATATTCTTCTCCTTGTTTAACTCCCTACAGCCTCAGTTTTCAGCTAGCTTTTGAATACCTGCAAAGCAAAGGAATTAAACCTCTAACTGTCAATGAGCAAGAGCATTGGCAGTTCGGTGAAGTAGTTTTCCCAGAAATGCCCAGTAGATTCGGCGGATATCAAAATTTAGACGGACAAAGTAGCCAAATCCCGATTAATTATCGCTCTCCCAGACCTGGGCAACGTACTTCCCTAACTAAACTGCTTTCAGGAGAAGTACAACCCGAAGAAATTAGCGATCGAGTTGTACTAATCGGCTATACGGCTTTAGTGGCAAGGGACTATTTTGATACCCCTTATGGGACAATGTCTGGTGTCTGGATTCATGCCAACATGACTAGTCAAATACTGAGCGCAGTTCAAGAAGGACGACCGCTGATCTGGGTTTTGCCGCAATGGGGTGATTGGGTTTGGATTTTTGTTTGGTCGTTAGGGATTGTTTGTGTTTTGTTATTGGTCTCTAATAAACCCCCTATTTATCTGATCCCGACCTTGGGAATTCTAATTATAGTATTTCACTATATATGTCTTGTATTTCTCATAAAAGGAGGTTGGATGCCTTATATCCCCGTACTTCTAATTTTCTTGATGACCACTCCCATTGTGATATTACTTTTTAATAGTCCAGTAAAGATGACAGCTAAAATAGCTGCCAATTAAACAATGTTTTCTAAACTATTTTTTCTATTACTATTAATAAATATTGAGATTATTATCTTAAATATTAATTTGACAAACGCTAGAGAACAATCTAATAGCTACTCGCCATCTAGTAAGAGACCTCCTCCTCCTAGAAGGATACCTCCTAATAAAGTCAAGCCAGGCGGCGGACTAGACTTTACCAGACAAGCTTGCCTAGAAGACACCAAATCTTTAGTCGCGCTGACACCAATCAATAATCCCGTTACAACTACCAAATCCTATCCTAGCTTTTTGTTCTACATACCAGATCAAGCAAGCAATATGGAATATGGAGAATTTTCTTTACTTTCTGCCGACGATAAATCTCGTGTTTATCATACTCAAGTCAAGTTCAAAAATACACCTGGAATAATTAAAATCGACTTACCTTCTGAATCCCAGTACGCACTTAAGGAAGGAGAAATATATCATTGGTATTTCCGAATATTCTGTCAACAGAATACCGATATTTCGGCTTCATTAGATATTGATGGTTGGATACAGCGAATTCCTTTAACTCCTAGTAGAGAAAAAATGATAGAGGCAGCCTCTACAGATATTTGGTACGATTCGCTAGTTTTTACAGTAAACAATTTGCTAGACTTTCCTCAAAATTCTCAAACACAGAATAATTGGCGACAACTTTTGCTACATATAAATTTAGAATATTTGGTAGATGCACCTATTGTAGAAACGTTAAAAGAATATTAGGCGTTATAAATATTAAGATAATGGCACAAAATCAAACCTTGAAAGTATCCAGGTATGACAAAGCATGATGATGTTCAAAGTTAGAAAAATATGGCACTTTATATCAAGGATAATAACTAGAGAGAAAGGATATAACGTGTGGTCTCCACTTCGTTCTTAGTCTAACTTCAGAGTGTATGCTATGGGTACATTAAATTAGAGAAGTTTTACCAAAGCGTAGCTAGCATGTGGTGTCGGCGATCTAGCAATAGCCAAAGCAACACTTAGTCGCTTTCAAAATTTTTTTGGCAATAAAATCCAGCATTTGGGGAATTATAGGTGATGGAGATCATTGACACAAGGAAAAAAGTGCTACAAATTTGGTTAGTTCCGCTCATCTTTGTTTTGCTATTGACCAACGCTACCTCAGCTTGGGGCGATCCTCAAAACTCAAGAGAAATAAACGATCCAAAAAAGACGATTTTCCCTTCCAATTCAGAAGAGCCACAGTTTTCTGTTGAAGAAAAATCTAGATTCAAAGAGACTAAAGAGGGTGAAATGCTGGCTGGAGATATTCCCGCACAAATTGTAGTCAAAAAGTTCAAAGTGACGGGTAGTAGCATCTTTACCTCAGAAGAATTAAACAGGGCAGTTAAATCCTATCAAAACCGACCTCTAACCTTTCCAGAACTACTGCAAGTAAGAAGCACTATTACCAAGCTCTACACTGACAAAGGTTATATTAACTCTGGAGCGTATATTCCACCTCAAGAACTAGATCAAGGCACTGTAACTATTGCCATAATAGAGGGAGAACTGGAGGGAATTAACGTAACTGGAACTGAGCATTTAAATTCTAACTATATTAAAAGTAGAATTGAATTGTCAGCAGGCAAGCCTGTTAATGTTGATTCTCTTTTAGAAGCACTACAAATACTACGTCTCGACCCTCTAATTGCTAATGTTTCTGCAGAACTATCAGCAGGATTGCGACCTGGCACTAGCTTATTAGATATTCAAGTGGAAGAAGCCGATGTCTTTTACATTTCCACCAGTTTCAATAATCATCGTTCTCCTAGTGTAGGAACTAATCAGCGTTCTGTAGGATTAAATCATGGCAACCTCTTGGGATTTGGAGATAAGTTTAATTTCAACTATACCAATACTGATGGCAGTGACAGTTTTGATGTTTCTTATCAAGTACCGTTTAATGCGAAGAATGGTACTATTGGAGCAGTTTATGGCAATAATTCAAATGACGTAATCGAAGAACCTTTTAATCCTCTAGACATTGAATCCCAATCCAGTTTTATCGAGTTAAGTCTACGCCAGCCAATTATTCTCAGACCCCATGCTGAATTAGCTGCGGGAATTAGTTTTTCCCGCCAACAGAGCGAAACTTCTTTGAGAGATAGCCCTTTTGCCTTATCTCGCGGTGCTGATGAGAATGGGGAAACCAAGATTAGCGCGATTCGATTGTTTCAAGAATACGTCCACCGCAACGATCAGAAAGTATTAGCTTTCCGTTCTCAGTTTAGTATTGGTATTGATGCATTCGATGCTAGTAATAATGATGATGCTCCAGACAGTAACTTTTTTGCTTGGCGAGGTCAATCTCAATGGGTGCGCCGTCTTGAGGAAGATTTTTTATTTTTACTTCGAGGAGACGTGCAGTTTGCTGGAGGAGAGCTAGTACCGCTTGAACAATTCCGCCTTGGTGGAGTAGACAGTGTCAGGGGTTATCGTCAAGACCTATCTTTGGGTGATAGTGGTGCTTTTGTCTCTGCTGAATTGCGTATTCCAGTATTTCGCATCAATAAGATTGAGAGTTTAGTTCAGATCGCACCTTTTTTTGATATTGGTACGGTATGGAACACTGATGATATAACAATTGAAAATGCAACGCTACCTGCCATCGGAGTGGGTTTGAACTTTACTGCTGGTTCTCGGTTTAACGCTCGCTTGGACTGGGGTATTTCGCTAGTTGATGTGGACAGTGGAGATTCTCTACAAGAAGATGGAATTTATTTTTCTCTAGATTACAACTTTTTATAAACAGAAACGGGCGTTGGTAATTCGAGAATGCTAATCAAGAAATAAGAATATACAACTGTTGATTTTCCGTTAACACTCGTATCAAAAACATTACGTATTCACCAACGCCAGAAATTAAATTAGTAGAATCAACAAAGGGAATAAAATTGATGAAAAGGTACGTAGAAGAAGTAACATCATCAGAATATGTACTGTTAGGAATAGACCATACAGCCTGGAGTAGAAGAGGAGCAAAAACTCTCAGGGATAGAACCTACGAACCTGGCTGCATCGTCAAATAACTCAGTAACAGTAGGGCAGGGATACAGCACAATTGCTTGGCTGCCAGAAACCTCAGGAAGTTGGGCATTACTCCAGACTAAGTTATCTCCAGAGCCATCAACAGCCGCTGAACGTATCATCAAACAAGACTATTTCATTAGTATTACCAGGTCAAATAATTTCATTCCCCGAAATGTCAGGACTTTTAGCTGTTCCATTAGTAGTTAATTGAGTAATTGTCATTGATGATTTTAATCCTTAGTAATGATAGAGCCTCAATATTGGTTAAATAGGCTATATTTAATCTGGCTTTAAATTAAAACAAACCACCTGGGGACGATTACGGAAATGTTAACTTAAGAATTGATTAAGAATTAGTCAATTAACTGTTGCCATTCGTGTACAAGCAATACATTATTTTTATTTTCTAGACAATAAAATATGATTGTAATATTTTATTACTTGACTAGTTAATTTTGACTTTAATTTATCTCAAAAAATTAATTCTATAAAATATTTTGTATGGCTTTATTAATAAACTTAATCAGAAAATATTGGATATTTAATACACTATTAATTCTGACAAGTATCACCGTTTTATCCCTATCGCCATTAGATAACTTACCTCCCGTACCTGGTCAAGACAAAACGCACCACTTGATTGCTTATGCTGTCCTAATGTTGCCGATCGCTCTAAAAAAAACTACATCTTGGTATTTGTTAGGCATCACTGTTTTGTTAATCATCTACAGTGGCACAATTGAGCTGATTCAACCTTATGTTAATCGCTATGGAGAATTTGAAGATTTGCTGGCTAACTGTATTGGTTTAGTTTGTGGTTGGTTAATCGCCCAACTTATTAACCGATTTTTTCCTGCTAGTTCTCATCTTTAATAATCAACAGGTGTTGTGCCAGAAATGTTGAATAATAAGAAAAAGAGCGCTCAACCACACAATATTAGACATCTTTAAATAGCTATGTAAACTATTTTGCGGGAGCTGATATTAAATCATGAAATATACTCCTCGTCACCAAATTTGAGATACTCGCTATTAGCAATTAATTAAGTATCAAGCAAATTAAAAATATTAAAGTAGCTAAATATTAAAGTAGCTAAATATTATTTACTCTAACTTTTCTCAAGTTTTAGTCATGCTTATCTGGATGAATAAATATCCTTAGGATTAAACAGATATTTATCAAAAATTCATTTAACTCAGCCTCTACTTTGATAGCATCTCAATTATCGTAGTATCCAAACAAAATCGTGACGCAGAAAAATACTAAAGGTAACAAGATGAATGCTGATGCTATTTTCTGGAGTTTTATCACTGAAAAAATCTCATCCAATCCAGAGATGATGACGGAGTGTAATTCTGACTCTCCTGAGAATAAACTAGCAATGACAGTTATTGCTCTGAGGAGTGAAGTAGGCTTATCCCAAAGAGAATTTGCTGCCAGGATTGGTATGAAACAGTCTCAATTAGCCAGAATTGAGACAGGAAGACAAGTTCCCAAATTAAAAACTCTAGCCAAACTTGCTTCTGTCGCTGGTTACGAAGTAAAAGTTAGTCTTGTACCTTTTGATCAAAAATCAGAGCAAGGGAGTGCGCCTTAAATTTTTAATTATTTGCTATATGTCAATGGGGACAAGTCCTTTGTCTACAACCAACCTGCGGTATAGTCGCAGTACCCTCTCTCGAAGACTGATAATCGAGTACTATAGCTGAGAAGATCTATCAGTCTCCAAGTCTCTCCGTCAAACATAACCGTCCCATAATGATGTAACGCCAAGTTTTTTAAGGCGTTTTCCAAATTCGCTGATGATAATCGTCTAGTTTGGCATAAGGATCTTCATTACTATGATGATGATGACCATGACCATGACCATGTCCATGTCCATGTCCATGCCCATGCCCGTGACTATCTCCTGCCGCCAAACGAAACTTACACATTTCACAGTTCATCGCCACTTTACCCAACTGTGCCTCGATTTCTCTTTCCCGAAATACCTGCAACAACTGGGAAGCAATTCCCATTTCTGGTAAACAGGCAAAATCAATCTCAGGATGTTGCTCTTCTTGCTGTGCCGTAAGATTAAAAATCTTCTCCATCAAAGTTCCTGTAAACAAGAAATAGGGTAAAACAATTACTCGTTTTGCTTGATAGAGATATGCCCGACGAAAACCCTCTGATAAACGGGGGTGAGTAATGCCAATGAAACAGGTTTCCACAGTTTTGTAACCGCTTCCTTCCCAAATAATTCTGGCTAGTTTGCAGACATCACCATTAGCATCAGGATCGCTCGAACCCCGACCGACAAATAACAACACCGTATCTGACCGAGAGATATTGCGGGGGTTATATTCTGGTTGATCCAATTGCCGCAGGCGATCGCGCCATAGTTCGATAATTTTGGGGGTAATACCAAAATGGCGACCATAGTTAAGGCTAATTTGAGGATAAGGCGATCGCGATCTATCCAATTCATTGGTAACGTCAAACTTATTGTGTCTAGCTGCAAAAAGTAAGATCGGCAAAGCGGTAATATCTGTAAAACCCTGTTCGACACATGCTTCTATTCCCTGCTGAATTGTTGGTTCAGTCAATTCCAGAAAGCAGGGAATCACAGGGCGGGAAGTATCTAACTTTTGGTATGTCTCGACAAAGTCAAGAAAAGTCTGCCTTCCTCTAGCATTTCTGGTACCGTGACCAATAGCTAGCAGTGGTCTTGGGTAGGGTAAAGGGGGTAATTGTAGCGAACTAAAATTGATTGGAATTAAAGAATTGACCATCCGTACCTCGCAGATTTATTGTTTAGAAAACATAAGTGCGATCGGCGGGCATTCTGACTAAGAAGCTTTCAAGATATCTTGCAGTATCCCTTGCTTCATCACAGTTGCGGGACAGCGTTGGACTTTCACCAAACTTTCCCCATTACTTCTAATAGATGTTGATTATTAGAACCGAATCATATTTAGCCTAACAGTACTGCTAAGATTCAGCCTGACTTCAAGTAAAAACTTAGCTTAAGTTTAAATAAGTAGAGAGCTTGGCAAAACAGTTTATTGCTGCACCAAGCTCTCTCAATGTTTAGAATGTATTTAATTTATAATTGCACTAACGGCTTTTTGATCTACGGGGAGACTGCGTTACATAATTCCCAGTTGACCGAGGATTCCCTGACCAGTAAAGTATTCCACAGCCATTGCTGCGACAAAGCCGATCATCGCTAAACGACCATTCCAGTCTTCCGCAAATTTAGTAAAGCCGAATTTGTTTTCTTGGTTTTCCATTGGTTTGTACCTCGCTAATTGTGTATCTATATATTAACATAACTAAATTTTAGTTAATGTAGCTTGACAAACAAAATAACTTTATGTTCAAGATTATTTTTATAATTTTGCTAATTATTGCTCACTCTGAGAATAATCAATCAGATCAATCCTCATGGAGTGAATAACTTTTACCAGAGAACATCATACGCTAACCAACCAATTCTTGTTCTTTTTTAAAGCAAAATTTTCGTTCCTTTTTTTCAAAATGAGAATTGCTGCCTACTATTACTGCCACTATAATCTGAGTTCCAACCGAGGCAGGAGGAATATTCGAGTTACTAACTATGAAAATTAAGATAAGTTTATTCCTATATTAGTAATTCGATTCCTCTATTTTACTAATGCCATCTGTTTTGCCGATTATCTAATGAGGGGCTGAAATAGTATTGATACGAAGGACAATATGGCAAATGTTAAAGAGTTTGCCACGATCATACTCAGAAAATAAGTAAAATTACACCTTGATTTTATGAGCGAAACCCTAATTATTTTTAGTCGCTATCCTGAACCTGGCAAAACCAAAACGCGGATGATTCCTGCTTTGGGTGCCGCAGGTGCCGCATCATTACAGCGCCAAATGACCGAACATACTTTAAATACAGCCCAGCAGCTTTTATCTAAGGGAGATCTAAAGCTTGAAATCCATTTTTCGGGAGGAGATCAACAGCTAATGGCTCAATGGTTGGGATCAGATTTGATTTATATTCCTCAAGCTTCAGGAGATTTAGGTTGGAAAATGCGCTCAGCATTTGAACGCGCTTTTGAATTAGGTAATCAGCGAGTAGTAATTATTGGTATTGATTGTCCTGACATCGACCAAGCAATATTAAATCAGGCTTTTGATTCGCTACAAAATCAAGATTTAGTTTTAGGTGTGGCGTCAGATGGTGGCTACTATTTAATTGGTTTAAAGCAAACGTATTCGCAACTTTTTAATAATGTTGATTGGGGAACAGAGCGAGTATTAAATCAAACCAAAACTATTGCTAGCAAATTAAAACTTGATGTTGGCTATCTACGCCCTTTATCTGATGTTGATCGCCCAGAAGACTTGCATATTTGGCAAAAACATATAGAGTAGCCAATAACAAAGCTTGCTCTTACTTTGAGGGGCGGTTGTTGGCATCTTGTTGCAATTTTTCGTATTTTATTGCTTCAGCTTTCATTTCTTCGATCATGGCATCTAAAGACATCGAATAAGGTTCATATCCGCTATTTGTCAATTTATAACCGTTGATAGTATCACCATCAACCAAAATTGAAGATTCTCCACATCCTGCTAATTCTTGGACTGGTTCTTCATTAAGTATGACAAACAAAAACTCTTTGCCAATGCCAAATTTTCTCGAATCAACGTATTCTCGGCATTGATAACCAAGATCTCCCATTAATTCTAATTCTGTATGATTGAAAGTACCTTTAACTACATCGGTAACTTCTACAATCATACTTTTATATATAGCTTCTCCTCTATGTCTTTGACCATACTCAATAACTTTTGCCCGAACAACACTATCATAAAACCTGGAATTTTTAGCAAACTCACCACCATAAATACAGCTACAGGCTAAAGATGCTGATGCTTGAAATAATAGTATGGTTGTCCAAAATAACGTCAGTGGAACTTTGCTCAAATTTTTCATATTTGCATGTATAGCTATGATTGGACAGATACCGCCTCAGCGCATCTATTAGTTTTAATCATAGAAAAATTTTTATTCGTAATATATTAGACGATCAAGAATACAATTAAGTTTCCATGAAAAAAGAGCTGTTTCTTAAGGCTTCTTAAGAATTAATCAGCTCCTTTAAACGCATAACTGGGTAGGTGAAATTAAATATAAAATAGCTGTGGCAGGGGTCAGGGATAAGATTGACTACTTGGGTTTTATAAATTATTCTGCCTACCTACTTAATTACTGATGTTACGCACTCGTTGATTTATGATTGGTAGGAAGTAACAAAGGCGCTTTGTGACTCATATAGTAGGGACTACACTAACAACTAACGACCCGAAACACTAGTTTTTGGTACGTACTGCGCATATGTCAGTTAATTATTTAAAATCTTATTGGTTCAGGAGTCAAACCTGCTACTACCCCGTTGGTCAGATGTGCATCTGTCTTTTCAGCTACAGACAAAGGTTGATGTTGTATCTCTTCTTCATGCTGTGACTCAACTTCAAATTCAACTGTTGCAGTTTTTAACCAAGATTTAGTCGTCTCCTGAAACTGCTTAATTTTATCGCTTACAGTTGAACCATTTTTGATAATCAGGGAACCAAAATTAGCCGTGATCGGTTCAATAAAACTATCCGTCATTACTGCAAACGAACTTTGACCATTTTGCGATGAAGTAGCTTTTTGCCTGACTAAATGAGGTTGATAAACCCCATGACCATAGAATACATCATTTTTACTAATCGCGCGATCGCCTGTCAGTGATTTATATATGTTTAAAAACTGCCGACAAAATGAATGGGGATTATTGTAATAGCTATAGTTTTTGAGAAAAGTTAAACCCGCATATCCAGAGCATTTGAGCCTGAAAGGTAACTCTGATAGAGGCTGATTATTGCTATCTAGAAACCACACTACTACATAGCTAAAGGCTTTATATTCTCCTTCTGCATATTTAATCTTAGAGTAAGGCACAGTAATTGCCCCATCACTCATCAAAGCCTGAGAACGGTTCAAAATTAACAGCCTTGGCTGCTGTGATACCAACAAGGTTTCATTAGTTCCATCACTAAATTCATGAGGGATTGCTTGCCAGTTGTCATCAGGGTTGAAGCTTGCCAGGTCAGCGTTTGCCCCAGTAATAGCAATACCAAATTTTTGACTACTGGCATTGAGAAACTGACAGTAGGGAACAGTAGTCATTTCTCCGCGAAACTCCTCTCCGCTGAATCCAAAGTCTTGATAGTTATTCATAGTTACTAATCGTTGTTTATATTAGTACTATTATACTATCTTTTGATTGGCATGGATAGAATCGCTATTAAGATTATGTCGAGTAAAACTATGATTGAATGTGACCTCAATCGTGACAAGTTAATCAACTTGCTTATTAGTCAACTACTATATGTAGTGTATTATTGCTTTTTAAAACACTATATAAGCGTTAAGAATAAATAGAGATATGATCGCGCATACCAAGATGAAAAAATTAAAACAACTTC
>JBCCDL010000079.1:0-13200 GCA_039030815.1 Cyanobacteria bacterium P01_A01_bin.83
CTGCGACAAAGGGCTTGCCCGCATGTGACCCACAGGCACGCGCCCTTGCGGATGCGCCGTTCGCCTGGGGTCTCCCCACAAAGGCGCTTCGGTGAGTACATGCGGACAAGTCCTTTGTTCGGACTTGCTCCGCAACCGCCGCATGTCGTTTATGTCGGACGTGGCAGTGTAACGGTGACCTTCTACAGATAGCTGGTTACTGGTAAATTGAAATTAAGCCCATTGATGAAAGATATCTGATGTTTACTCACATACCTGCTAAATATAAAACTATAAATCGTAAACGAAGACTTGTATTTAACGGGCAGGATTATCCTTCAGTCAGTACAATTTTGTCTGCTACCAAACCATTGTCAGAACGTTTGGCTTTGCAGAGATGGCGTAAACGTGTCGGTGTTAAACAAGCTCAACAAATTAGCACTCAAGCCTGTAAGCGAGGAACATCAGTACATACGGCAATCAATTACTTTCTTGGCGGACAAGATCTACCTGATGATCTAGAGGAAAATCCTTATTGGCATTCAATCCAACCTGTTTTAGCATCAGTTGACCAGGTTCACTTATTAGAGTCGGCAGTTTATCATACCGAACAAAAGTATGCAGGGCGTTTAGACTGCTTAGGGGAATGGCAGGGTGAGCTGTGCGTCTTTGATTGGAAAACTGCATCTAAACCCAAAAAGCTCGAATGGATCACAGATTATTGTCTTCAGGTGACAGCCTATACTGCGGCGATCAATCATCTTTATCAGGTACAGATTAACCAAGCCATAATTGCGATCGCTTTACCAGATCAGCCAGCTCAACTATTTCAGCTTAACTCTGACGATCTTGGCGACTACTGGCACCAGTTTTTAGACAGATTAAGGCTTTGGTCACAGCAAAATTTATAGCTCATCAAGAATTTCTCTCAGGCAAAATTCAACATCAACTAAAGCTAGGAAAATTTAAGCAACAATTTCTCTGTAATTTGTAATATTACACAACCTTTGTGTAAGATGTTTTATTACATAAATAAACTTAGTTTTTGTTTGCTAGCTGTTTGCCAGTTTTAGATGAGTAAATCAAGTTCCCCGATAAATTCCGCTTCAAGTTTGACAAATCAAGTATTTAAAATTGAACAGACAAGTTCTTCAAGTAATCCAGCATTCGATCTCATTGGCTTAACTCAACTGCGAAATAACCCTCAATTTGCGGGGATAGACGGTAGTGGTTTCAGTATTGCGGTCATCGACACAGGAATTGATTTTAATCATTCTTTGATTGCTCCCAATTACATCACTGGCTATGATTTTGTGGATAATGACAGCGATCCTTTCGATCCTCATGGGCATGGTACCCATGTATCGGGGATAGTCGGTGCTACTGATAACACCATCGGCGTTGCTCCTGATGCTGGCTTAATTGGGCTGCGAGTATTAAATCGTAATGGTTGGGGTACGATTAGAGACATAGAAGATGCTTTGGTCTGGGTGCTAGCAAACCGCGAACAGTATAACATTACGGCTGTAAACCTCTCTTTAGGTGTTGGCTTTTTCACTTCACCCGAAGAGGTGCCAGGTAATGTACTCATCGATGATATTCAGCGTTTAGAAGCGGCAGGAGTTACGGTCGTTGCCTCGGCAGGAAATAGCTATTATGCCAATGCTGATCGACCTAATCAGGCGAATATTGCTTTTCCTGCCATCAATAGCACTATTGCTGTGGGAGCAGTATGGCAAGATGATTCTTTTAGCAATGTGATTTGGTTAGGGGGCAGTATTGACTACAGTACAGGAGCAGATAGAATTACTAGTTTTAGTCAGCGTTTAACTGCTCCCAATGTTCTGTTTGCTCCTGGGGCGATTATTACTAGCACTCTTCCAGGGGAAAAATTGGGGGGATTTGCGGGGACAAGTCAAGCGGCTCCTCATATAACGGGGGCAGTTGCCCTTTTACAAGAAGCTTCATTACAGTTTAAGGGTCGTTTATTAACTCCCCAAGAAATAACCGAGATTCTAAGGGCTACAGGGCAAATAATTATTGATGGGGATGATGAAGATGACAATCTTGCTAATAGTAATAGTTCTTATGTCAGGATCAATATTTATAATGCGATCGCTAAAATTAAGGGGAGTAACGACATTGATGGCAGTATTGCTTTAGTCGAGCAGATTACAACCTTACCTATGAGCGATCGCCTTGAAGTTATTGGTGTTGATGGTATACAACAAGTGGGCGCTAAAGATGTAGACTTTTATCGGTTTAATTCTGCGGAGATGGGGATTCTGGAGATTAGCGTCGAGTCTCAAGAGGCAAATCCTCTCGATAGTGTGCTGTTGCTCTTTGATAGTAAGGGTAATTCTTTAGCAGTCAATAATCAAATTGATAGTAATAACTCACAATTGAGGTTTCAGATTCAGCCTAACACTGATTATTATGTGGCAGTTACAGGTTTTGGCAACCAAAATTTTGCTCCTTTTGTCCAAGATAGTGGTGCAGGAGGCGATACAGGAACCTATACTATCAACAGCAGTTTAAAACCGCTATCGGAAGTTAACAGTTTGGTTGATGACACTATTACTAGTCCCGCAGTACAGACGATTACGTCGGGGATAACTTTATTAGGTAACGTTGGTAGTGACAACGGTTTACTGGTAGGAAATACAGATATTGATCTTTATCAGTTTAATTCTGATCTTAATAATAGGGTTAAGATCAAAACTAAAGGTGCTAATGCATATCTGAGAGTTATTGATGCCAATGGTAATGAAATTGCTGCCGATAATAATTTTAGTCTTGATCGCGCGATTGAGCTAAATGCGATCGCAAATACGCAATACTATATTAAAGTCAGCGGTAATCACAATTTTTCTCCAGCAAATAATTCCGTTTTAGACAGCTCAGGTAACTATAATCTGAGTGTTATTAGCGATCGCGATCTGGTTTCAGGTTCGCAGGTATACCGTTTTTTCCGTCCTAATCTAGGTGTCCATTTTTATACAGCTTCGATCGTAGAACGAGATACTATTATTGGCAATTTGGCTAACTATATCTATGAAGGGGAATCTTATACCTCCGCTGCATCAACAGCCGATCCGCTCATCGGTATTAAGCCAGTATATCGCTTCCTCAATACCAATACCCGAACCCATTTTTATACTATATCTGAGACAGAACGAGACAATACTATTATCAATTTGAGTAACTATAGTTATGAAGGTATTGCTTACTATGGTTACACAAGCGATCGTCCTGGCGTAACTCCCCTCTATCGTTTTTATAATCCTGTAGTCGATGCTCATTTTTATACCTCATCAACAGCAGAAAGAGATGCGGTACTGATTAATCTACCTGACTATCAATTGGAAAGTAACAATGGCATTGCTTTTTATGTGGAACCGACTAGCTCGATATAAATCAATAGCAATGAATAGCTTTATCATTACTTGACAAATCAGCTTATAAATCAAAGAAACTAAAGGAATATGTGTCGAATTTTCTGCTGAAGAGAAGAATTCAAACGCAGAATATCAAAAATTAATCAATAGTTCATCGAGATTTTACTCAAGGTTGATTGGGTAAATAGTACTATTTGTAATACTTAAGTAGTTTTAACTAGGTATTATTTACATGGGATCGACAAATCCAACAACACAAGAGGAACTGCTTGTTTCCTCTAATTCCAGCCAACCTGATAATATTCCACAATCCAACTATAGCCCAAGCAATAGTGATCGGCAACCAGTTTTAATCAATCATCAAACTATACAGCTTCAAGAGGCATCATTGGACAATGGGGCATTTGATCTGATTGGTTTAACTGAATTGAGAAAAGATCCTCAATTTGCAGGGATTGACGGTAGCGGTTTTAGTGTTGCCGTAATTGATACTGGTATTGATCGAGATCATCCTTTAATTGCCCCCAACTATGTTGCTGGTTATGATTTTATTGATAATGATAATAATCCTGCTGATACGAATGGACATGGAACTCATGTCTCGGGGATTATTGGTGCTATTGATCCTAGTATTGGTGTAGCACCTGATGTCGGTTTGATTAGTCTGAGGGCTTTTGGTAATAATAACGACAGCTTTTTTGCCAGATTAGAGGATTCTTTAGAATGGGTATTTGATTATAAAGACGAATACAATATTACGGCAGTCAATCTTTCATTTGGGGTCGGATTTTATACCCCAGAATCTTTACTGCTAGGAGACATTATTTCTGATGACATTAGGCGTTTAGAAGAGGCTGGGGTTACAGTTGTTTCTGCCGCAGGCAATAACTACTTTACTAATTCAGGTAAACCCAATCAAGCCAATTTAACTTTTCCAGCAGTCAATAGTACCATAGCTGTTGGTGCAGTATGGCACGATGGAACTCAAGTAGATGCTATTTGGGGTAGTGGCAGTATTGACTACAGTACAGGAGCAGATCGAATTGCCAGTTTTAGCCAGCGTCTAGATGCTCCTAACTTTCTGTTTGCTCCTGGAGCGATTATTACCAGTACTAAGATTGGTGGTGGTACTGGAAGACGAGGTGGAACAAGCCAAGCAGCTCCCCACGTCGCAGGGGCAGTGGCATTGCTACAGGAAGCATCAATGCAGTTTAGCGGTAGTTTACTGACACCCCAGGAAGTAACTGAGATCCTCCGCACCACTGGTGAAGCTATTGTTGATGGTGATGATGAAGACGACAATGTAATTAATACCAATGATACTTACTTCAGAATCAATCTTTATGATGCTGTTGCCGAAGTTAAACGTCGTTCAGGTGAGACTGTGGTGCCATTTGTAGATGAAGATGCTAACGGAACTATCTCTCAGGCAGTCAGAGGTATAACTTTAAATAGTGCAAATAGTACGGCAGTTAGCCCCATTCAAGCCAAAATCGGCTTTGATGGCAATGTTTCTGTAAATAGTGATGTTGATTTTTATCGTTTTCAGGTTCTGGCTTCAGGAGTTGTCAAGATCAAGGTTGCTTCGGATTTAATTAATCCTGATGATTTTGATAGTTATCTGCGGCTGTTCGATCCCTCTGGAAAGCAGCTTGCAGTCAATGATGATATCGACAGCAATAATGCTTTTTCACAAATTGAAGTCAACCTCAAGCCAAGCACCTATTATGTTGGTGTTAGTAGTAGTAATAATACTAGTTATGATCCTAATATAGCTGGCAGTGGCACTGAAGGAGACACAGGGAACTATACCTTAGAATTTAGTCGCCGTGACTTAGAAGCGAATGATTTACTTGGAGAGGATGATTTTAATACCAATCCTGACAACGAAGTTGAGTCTGGTAGTGAGGTGCATCGCTTCTTTAACTCACAAACTGGCATTCATTTTTATACTTCATCAACAGTAGAAAAAGATTTTGTGCAAGATAATTTGGAACACTATCTGTATGAGGGAGTATCTTTTGCTGCGGCTACGGAATCTGTAGAAGAAGCAAAACCAGTATATCGCTATTTAAATGGCAATACTGGAGGACATTTATATACCATATCCGAAGTAGAGCGCGACGTTCTTGATGATTTAGCGACCTACAGCTACGAAGGAATTGCCTACTACGGTTTTGAGGGCGACCGCCCTGGTGCAACACCACTCTATCGTTTTCACAATTCTGTAACCGATGCTTATTTTTATACCTCCTCAGCAGACGAGAAAGATGCGGTATTAGCTAATTTGCCCAATTTTCAACTGGAAGGTCAAGCAGGTGTAGCATTTTATGTGGAGTCTATATAAACTGCATCCCGTTAGTATGATCCGTATTTGACTAGTCTAGGTATATGCGACCGCTCTTTAAATGAAAATGCTTGTGGAATCTGTCTAAGGAAAAAATTGGTTCTAACTCGAAAAATTCAGAATTTGATCTTTGAGATCGTCTTAAAGATGAAGAGGCAAAGGGCGACTACAATTTTTGTCCCTAGTTCAGAATTCTTCATAAGACAAACCTAGATAAAAATTATCTAACTTGTCTCATATTTATAAACAGCAAATCCTAGAAAAGAAATATCAAATGAACACGTCCCCAACAAACAATTACTTAATCGACGAACAAGATTCAGATATAGAAGCGATTGTAAATGATGTAAAAAATGCCAATGAGCAATGGCGTAAGGATGCAAATGCTCGCATTAATCAGTATCGCAAGGCAACAATGACCATTAAGGTGGTTAACGCCAATGACGAACCCATTGAAGGTGCAAACGTTTCAGTAAAATTAGACAAACATGCCTTTGCATATGGCGTAGCTGTCAGAGAAGCAGACATGCTCGAGGACAATGGTTTCATTGAGAAATACGTGGATGCAATACCTTATTTTGGCAACAGGTTTGGTTTCAATAATGTCTTGAAGTACAAAATTGCTCAATATCCCAAAATCCTGGCAAGAGCAAAAAAGGCTGTACAGTGGTTCGAGACTGCAAAACTGACTCTTAGAGGACACTGCCTAATTTGGCCAAGCGGGAACACTAAAGTGATTTTGCCAGAAGATAAGAGCGGTCTGCCCGAAGAACTCCAGCAAGAAGGAATAAATACGAATTTACAGGAATTAGTCTACGGACGACTAGATGAAGGACAAGAAATCAACTCGAAAACCCCTCATCGCAATCCTAAGGATGTATCCGATGAAGAAAAGACCCTAATTAAAAAGCTATGTGAATACCAGGTTTCTTCCTGGGCTAAAGAGTGGAAAGTGACTGACTGGGACGTAGCCAATGAAGTTCGAGGTAAACACCAGATTCAGTCTATTTGTGGAGACGATGTTCTGATTCAGTGGTTCGAGATTGCCAAAGATTGCGCGAAGCAACAAGATGGCACCGAGTCGAGACGCTACCTAAATGAAAACCGCATTGTTTCCGCTCCTGATAAGGATAGTTCTCACAGAGATAAAGATTATCAGGATAGAGAGGAGGTTGAAGACTATTTGCAGAATGTTTATCAAGGGGCTTATACGGTACATTTCTATAAGAGATATGTCGAACCTTATCGCGATCAAGTCGTGCAATTGCTTCTGGCTAGTCGAGGAGAAGGGGATTCACCGCTACTTTCTGGACTAGGCTTGCAAAGTCGATTCCAATATAAGCCGAACCCAGAAACAGTTTGGCATCGACTGAGTGGTTTGATGGAAGATTTGAGGATGCAAGTAAACGCAAACTTGACCCCAGAACAACAACTAGCATCGGTAGAAGAATTACAAGAAAAGTATGGCCCATTATCTATAGCAGCTACAGAACATGAGATTAGGGGTTTAAATGAGGATGATCGAGCCAGCATTACTGAGCAGATTGTAACCTTGTATTTTTCATGTCCGTATGTTGATCAATTTATCGCTTGGTATTTCTTTGCACCTAGCACGGCAGCAAAAGACGATCCTCTTGGACACCATGGGCTTTTGTGGGCAGATGGAACGCTGAAGAAGAACGGTAAAATCTGGTTATGGCTATGGAATCAACATTGGACGACAAACGAAGGAGGCGAAACGACCAATGAGGGCAAGTTTGAGATTGATCAAGCGTTTTTCGGAACGTATAAGATTGAAGTAAACTATAATGGTCAAGCTGCCGAGCCAGCAGAGGTAGAGTTTTTGCAGGGTGGAGAAAACGAGTTCACCATTAAAGTTTGATGAATTCAATTTTCAGGTTATCTTTAAACAGACAAATAAATTGCCAATAGCATTACGCATTTACCAACGCCTAAGGTCTTAAGCTTTGCTCAACTGCTATATTTCACAAACTAACTTTTATATTAAAGCTATAGCAATCACAAATCATTCGTGAAAACAACTAATGACTATTGACATTTAAGATTAATGTTGTTCACAACGTCAGATAGGATTGCTATAGTTTGAATACTATACAGATGATTCTTGTTGCTGATAGAGATAACAGTAACGACCTTTAAGAGCCATTAACTCCTCGTGAGTTCCCCGTTCTACAATCGAACCTGCATCCATCATAACGATAGTGTCGGCATTTTTGATGGTTCCTAAACGGTGAGTAATAAAGAATACGGTGCGCCCTTTGAGAGCTTCTTTAAGGTTGCGCGATACTTCCTGTTCCGTAGAGAAATCTAAGGCACTAGTGGCTTCATCCAAAACCATCATCGCAGGAGCCTGTAAAATAGTTCTGGCGATCGCAATCCGCTGTCTTTGTCCCCCAGAAAGCGCCGAACCACGTTCTCCAACTCTAGTGTTGTAGCCACTGGGAAGAGTCATGATGAAATCATGGGCAGCAGCAATTTGAGCTGCGGCAATAATCTCTTCAGTAGTAGCATCGGGGTTGGTTAAGGCAATGTTATCTAAGATAGTGCCTTCAAACAGCAGGGTTTCTTGGGGTACCACACCAATCTGACGGCGGAGAGAATAAAGTTCCACCCGATTAATATCGTAGCCATCAACTAGAATTCTTCCTCCTTCTGGTTCATAAAGCCTTGACAACAGTTTGGTCATGGTACTTTTACCCGCGCCACTTTCTCCTACAATAGCCACAAAGGTTCCAGGAGCAAATTCAGTAGTAACGTTCTTTAACTGTAAAGGACCGGTATTTTTAAAGCGGAAGGAGAGATTGTCATATTTGACGCGACCTTGAATTGCTGGCATTGGAATGTTGTTGCGATCTTCTTCTCCCTCTTCTGGGTGATCAACAATATCAGCCAGTCGTTCTAAAGACAGGGCTGTTTCTTGGAAGTTTTGCCATAGAGTAGCCAAACGCATTACAGGGGAGGTTACATAACCAGCGATAATTCTGAAGGCAATTAATTGACCTAGAGTGAGTTTGCCTTCTAGAACCAAATACGCACCCATCCCAATAATGATTACCCGAGACAGCTTGTTAAGAAAATCACTGGCAGACTTCGCTAAAGTAGAGGTGATTACAGTCTTGAATCCAGTAGAAATATAGCGGGCATAACGCTCTTGCCATTTCCAGCGCGATCGCAATTCGATATTTTGTGCCTTGACGGTTTGGATTCCTGTGAGAACTTCAACTAAATAAGATTGAGTTTCGGCATTACGTTCGGCTTTAGTTCGTAGCTGTTTGCGAATCGTGGGGGAGAAAATTAAGGTCAGACCGATAAATACAGGAATAATCGCCAGAGAAACTGCGGTTAATAGCGGGCTGTATGCCAACATGACCATTACGTACAGTACAGAGAAGACACAGTCGAGGACTACGGTTAATGCTGTACCTGTCAAGAATTGACGAATTTTTTCTAGTTCGTTAACCCGAGTAGAAATTTCCCCTACAGGTCGCCGTTCAAAATAACGCAGTGGCAAGCGTAGCAGGTGATCAATAATTTCCGAACCCAAATTTAAATCGATTCGATTGGTGGTGTCGACAAACAGGTAGGTACGCAGAGTAGTTAGTAAAGCTTCAAAAACATTGAGCGTCACCAAAAACCCAACTAGCCACCATAAAGTATCTGGGCTATTTTGACTAATTACCTTGTCAATGATTACCTGAATCATCAACGGGTTAGCCAGTTGAAATAGCTGTACAAAGAAAGAAGCCACAAAAACTTCGATCAGTACCCGCTTGTACTTTTTCAGCGCGGGATAAAACCAATTTAAGCCAAATCTTTCTTGGGGAGTATCCTTGGTTTTCTTGAGTAGTAGGACTTCTCCGCCTTCACCCCAACTTTCAATAAAGTCTTCTGGCTTGTAGCGACGAACCCCGATTTCAGGAACGGCTATCACCAGTTCTTTTTCGCTGAATTCATAAATAATTGCCAGACTATCCTGCCAAGTTATGAGGCAAGGTCCTTCTAGACGGGTAATCGCATTGGCTGGAATATTAATTAACTGCGGACTCAAACCCATTAATTCGGAAACGCCACCGCATAAAGGTAAAGATAAATTAGGCGATCGCTCTAATTGCTCTTTTAAGACTCGCTTAATCACCTCTTTGCGAAAAGGCATCCCAAAATATTTGCTCAACATCTGGAAACAGGCGACACCCACTTCCAAAGTAGTTTTACCTCTGACAAAAGGATAGTCTTTTTTTTCGGTTTCGACGGTTTCTTCTTCGCCCTGGAAAGTGTAACCTTCTCCTAAACCTTCAGAATCATCAAAATCATTGTCCCCAAAAGCAACGCTGGGTAGAAGATCGCTCCCGTTTGCTGCTGACCCTGACAAATCAAACCCAAGATCTGAATCAACCTGATCGTCAAACCAATATGCTTTGGGAACTGAAAGTAAGCGAGCTGGCTGATTGCCTTTGACCGTAATCGTTTGACGGTCTTTAGTCAACTTTAGGCGATCGCCTGAGCTAAATTCATCAACCACACCGCCACTAACTAACCAAACTAAATTTGAATCCCTTAAAGGCTTGGTTATTTCGTCAGTTAGCAGATGTTCTCCAGGGGGAAGATAATATATGTCAGCAACATCAACAATTTTGCTAGATAATTCGCATAGTTCCCAGTCTCCTTGAGCCTGTTGTTCTAGTTGAGTACCTAATAAATCAAAAACCTCGACTTTGGCAGGCTTTAACCTGTATTCTGTTGCCAACCCTGGATATTGATCGAGTAGCTTTAAAAAATACTCATTATCTAAAGCCAAACAGACTACTTCTGTACTTGCCATTGCCGTTTCACAGGGTAGACCGCGAGCCAGATTGACCCAGCCAATAATTTGTCCTGGCTTCAGCTTATCTAAAGTAGTGGGCATTTTAGTACGCGGATCGTAACCCAAGAGTCTTACTTCCCCCTCGGAAATAATTGCCACCTGCCCCTGCATTTTTTCCCGCATGATCATTACCTTACCCACTCCAAACCGCAGCGGTTTTAGGTTGGGGGCAATTTCGGCGATCGCTTCTGGCGGAAGTTGATTGAATTGTGGAACTAGTGAGAGAAACTGTTCAACAATTTGGGTCGTATTAATATTACTCATAGGTCAAGTACGCTCTAAGAAGTGACTGGGCTGGATAGGAAAGATACTTTTTGTTTGATTGCTTCTTGTAGCCAGCGGCTGAATAGTTCGTCTAACATTCTTTGTCGCATCGGAGCATCTAGCTTTGCTGAAAGGTAGTTTTCTAGTCTCACAATGACGATCCATTCGCCGACACGAGTTGGCGGCACTAGCTGACCTGGTTGACATGTAGCTAAGATTTGAGCAATCTTAGGATGAGGAGCATTAATTTCCACAGGTCCAATTAGTCCACCTGTTTGCGCCTCTGTCCCCTGAGAATATTCCATTGCCAAGGCACTAAAGGTATTTTCATCATCCTTGATGCGAAAATATAATTCTTGAGCCACTTCTGGCTTTTCCACTCTAATCAAGGAATAAACTACCCGATCTAGTTGAGATTTGCGTTTAATAAAATGAGCATCCACCTGATCGCCCCATTTTTCTTGCTTATACTTATCTATTCTCAGTTTTTTAGTAATTAAGTTTTGCAGTTGCTCGCGGCTCATCCCTTGCTTACTTAACCAATCTTGTACCTGCTCCTTTGAGGTTAGTTGGTTTTGTTGACAAAACTGATCGAAAATTGAGGCATTTTCCTCATCACTACATTTGATGTCGGCGATCGCTTTGTCAATAAGAATTTCTTGAGCCAGCTTGGGCAATATCTGATACTGAGTTAATAAAGGAACTAAGTCCTCAGCGGTATAAATTTGGTTATCTATTTCTAAAACTACACTCATATTTTTGAGTTATTGATAGAGACTGTTTAATAAATACAGATAATTACGATTAATTTTATGGCTCTGGTACTAAGCCGTATTTTTACTTAGTGATTTGTGAACTTTACACTTTAAAGAGATAGCTAAACTACAGCTTTCTCTTTGATTTTGCTACCTTAACTTAACCTACTTTTTTAAGAATGACACATTATTTCTGGTTTTTTATAAGCTTTTAGAAACAAACATTAATGCCCCCGCAATTAAGCAATAAATTAGCTCTTAAGTTTGATTATTTATTAATAAAACAACTGCATAAGCACATATTCCCTCTTCCCGACCAACTGGACCTAATTTTTCATTAGTAGTGGCTTTAATACTAATTTGCTCTATTTCTATGGACATAACCTTGGCTAAGGTAGAGCGCATCATCTTCAAATGTGGCTTTAGTTTTGGCTGTTCGGCAACTACAGTCGAGTCGATGTTACCAATCTGCCATCCTTGAGATTTAATTAGAGACAACACCTGTTCCAGCAATACTAGACTGTTAGCTCCTTTCCATTGAGGATCGCTGGGAGGAAAATAATGTCCAATGTCTCCCATCCCCAAGGCTCCTAACAAAGCGTCCATAATGGCATGAGTTAGTACATCAGCATCACTATGCCCGAAAAGTCCTAACCTGTGGGGAATTGTGACTCCTCCCAAAATCAGCGGACGTTCTGCTGTCAAGGAGTGAATGTCATAACCATTGCCAATCCGAATGTTCATTGTTTGAATAGATTATTTAGATTATCTGCGATCAGTTTGTGTCTTTAATTTTAGGTTGGGAGTGTTAAAAGTATGCTGAATAAATTCCGTAATCTTATGGTCAGGGCAATATCCACCAGCATCTTAACTACCTGTGCTGTGACTATATCTACCGATTCTGTTTCAAGCCAAGTTTTACCTCAGGTTTGGGGAACAGTTGGCGCTGTCGATGATTTGGTTAGTTATGGTGCTGGAGCAAAATTTGTTGGGTTTGGGGTCGAAGTTGGCACAGGAGAAGATGGTGCGACTGGAGCAGATTTACTAAAATTTGTTGGTTTACCCGTAATCTCTCCCTATTTCGGACTAGGCTACTATAGCGGTGATGAAGAGATCGCTTATTCTGGAGGAGCCCATCTTAACCTGGGTCGCCGTCTTATTGTAGGTGCAGGATACCATTCGGTTAGAGGTCCAAATGGACAGTTAGGCGTACGGTTGACATTTTAGCAGTCAACAGTCAACAGTCAACAGCTCATTAATAATTTTTAATCAGGTTATTGTTAGGGCATTGTCTCTAATAAAGAGATAATGCCCCGTAGGATATATAGCTGTACAGTACGAGTTAATGCATTTGACATTTATTACCCATTACCCATTACCCATTACCCATTACCCCTTCGGGTTCAGCAGTTGCTCATGGGGGGAACCCCCAAGACCGCACTGCTTCACCATTACCCACGAGCAATTTAATAGACTTGTCGGAGTCAAACTTTGTACGACTATACAATTACGATGTGGCAGCATTTGTCTGACGCTCGAACATTTTTCTGAGTACAGTAGCAGGATCGATATATC
>JBCCDL010000080.1:0-12916 GCA_039030815.1 Cyanobacteria bacterium P01_A01_bin.83
AACTAGCGCTGGTATTTTTGACAGATCACAATCGAGATCACGATTTTATTTCACAGCTTAAGGAACCTGCTGTTTGCGAAAAGCGTAAATTTTCGCTGTAGTCTACGGGACAATCAATTACCGCAGGAACATCATCAGCCAAAGCCTGTTGCAAAGTCGGAATCAGATCGGCGGCTGAGTTGACGCGATATCCCTTAAGACCCATACTTTCAGCAAATTTAACAAAATCAGGATTGCCAAAGTCAATGGAGGTTGAATGACCAAACTGATTAATCTGCTTCCATTCAATTAGACCATAACCATTATCATTAAAGATCAGGGTCACAAAGGGAGTTTTTACTCGTAGGGCGGTTTCCAATTCCTGACAGTTCATCATAAAACCACCATCCCCTGTTACCGCAACCACCTTGCGGTTAGGATGAATCAATTTAGCTGCCATCGCCCCAGGAATAGCAATACCCATAGCAGCAAAGCCATTAGAAATGATACAGGTGTTGGGACAATCAGAATGATAGTGACGTGCCATCCACATTTTATGAGCTCCTACGTCAGAAATTACAATATCCTCGGGAGCCATTACCTGACGCAGATCATAAATGATTTTCTGAGGCTTGATCGGAAACTCATCATCGTTGGCATATTGTTCGTAGTTAGCGCGAATCTGATTCCGTAAATTGCCTATTGTCGATGGCGTTTCTTTATTCGAGCGATCGCAACGTTTGACAATGTCGTGTAGTGAATCAGAAATGTCACCAAATACCTCTACTTCAGGAATATAGCTACTATCAATTTCCGATCTGCTTTCATCAATATGAATAATTTGCAGATTACCTTCAGGATTCCATTTTTTGGGAGAATATTCAATTAAGTCATAGCCAACAGCAATTACTAAATCTGCTTCATCAAAAGCACAACTAATTAAATCTCGCTGTTGTAGACCAATTGTCCACAAAGATAGGGGATGGGTATAGGGGATTGCGCCTTTACCCATGAAGGTATTAGCTACAGGAATATTTAATTGAGTGGCAAATTCGGTCAAAGCCTCGCTGGCACAACCCCGAATTACACCATTTCCTGCCAAGATCAGAGGATTTTTGGCTTTGGAGATGGCTGCGGCTGCGGCGTTAAGACTGCGAGTTGAAGCATAGGTCTTTTCTCGATTATCTCTTAGTAGGGGCTTGGCGTTGAGAGGCATTGCCGCGATGTTTTCTGGCAAATCAATATGAACTGCCCCAGGTTTCTCTGCTTGAGCAACTTTGAAGGCTTTACGCACGATCTCAGCCGTATTATCAGGACGCACAATCTGAGCATTCCATTTCGTTACTGGAGCAAACATTGCCACTAGATCGAGATACTGATGAGATTCAATGTGCATACGATCTGTTCCTACCTGCCCCGTAATTGCGACTAAAGGCGCACCGTCAAGGTTAGCATCGGCAACTCCAGTCATCAGGTTAGTTGCCCCAGGACCAAGGGTAGATAGACACACTCCAGCTTTGCCTGTTAGACGACCATATACATCCGCCATGAAAGCTGCACCCTGTTCATGGCGGGTGGTGATAAATTGAATCGGTGAATCTCTCAGAGCTTCTAAAATGTCTAGGTTTTCTTCCCCTGGCAATCCAAAAACATATTTAACCCCTTCATTCTCTAAACACTTTACTAGAACTTCTGCTACGTTTGACTCGCCCATGGTACTTTTCCCCCAACTCGACAAAAAAATAAGATT
Organism: Cyanobacteria bacterium P01_A01_bin.83; assembly: GCA_039030815.1. Lineage (GTDB taxonomy): Bacteria > Cyanobacteriota > Cyanobacteriia > Cyanobacteriales > Xenococcaceae > Waterburya. Next base: position 1,730 of record JBCCDL010000080.1, read on the forward strand.
TGCTTGTTCTTTCAAAACTATAGCTATTCTCACCCTAAATATGCTGCCGTCAATACCAATATCCCAATATCATTAAAGTCTTAATTAAATTAACCATTCTTGATCAAATCTCTTTTAATGCGTGCATTTTTTTGAGAATTTGGTAGACTTTTTTTACCTCTGGCAATTTTTGAAGAGCAACCCAGTCAAGATCGCCATCTGTGTCATTACCACATAGTCATCAATTGGAACAAGCGATCGCCATTAAGGATTATCAAGAAATTTGGATCGAAACCGCATCTGTCTTGAAGGAGGCAGTAAAATTATACGAGTTCAACGGCTATCAACCCGCCGATGGGGTGGAAACAGAGAGATGTGATCTAGTCTATCTCAAACAACTGAGCCACTAAGCAAATAAGAGAAATAGAGCAAACGAGTAAACTATGTTTTTATTAGCTGGGGATATTGGCGGTACGAAGACAATCTTGCGCCTGGTAGAAGTTACCGAAGTTACTCTCACCGAAAAGACTTTTAAGACTGTTAAAGAGGCTCAATATATCAGTGCTAGTTTTCCTGACCTGGTACCGATGGTAGAAGAATTTTTGGCACAGGATAAGTATATTAAACCGCAGCTAGCTTGTTTTGCGATCGCAGGACCTGTAGTCAACAACACCTGCACCTTAACTAATCTGAAGTGGGTTTTGGATAATCAAAGATTAGAATTAGAGTTAGACATTCCCAAAATTAGCTTGCTTAATGACTTTGCTGCCAATAGCTTTGGTATTTTGGGTTTAAAAGATTCTGAGGTACATACTCTGCAAAAAGGCGAAGCACGACAAGATTCTCCCATCGCTGTCATTGGTGCTGGGACGGGATTAGGAGAAGCTTTTCTAGTTCCTCAAGGAAAAAAATATCAGATTTTTGCCAGCGAGGGAGGGCATGCCGATTTTGCTCCCCGTAATGATTTAGAATATGAGCTGTTGAGGTATCTCCGTCAAAAATTCAAGATCCAGCGTGTCTCCGTTGAGAGAGTCGTCTCAGGACAAGGAATTGCCTCGATTTATCAGTTTTTACGTGATAGCAACTTTGCCCCTGAATCTCCTGAAATAGGAGAAAGAATTAGATTTTGGGAACAGGAAAACAAAAAAACTGTCGATCCTGCTGCTGTTATTTCTCAAGCTGCATTCAAACAAAGCGATCGTCTATGTGAAAAGACAATGGATATCTTTGTTGAAGCTTATGGTGCTGAAACGGGAAATCTAGCCCTTAAACTGCTTTCCTACGGTGGAATCTACATTGCTGGAGGCATTGCCGCCAAAATTCTCCCCTTGATGCAGTCAGGCAAATTTTTAAACACTTTTAAAGATAAAGGCAGAGTTAGTCCTTTAATTGAATCAGTTCCCGTGCATATCGTTCTTAATCCCCAGGTGGGATTAATCGGTTCGGTGCTTTATGGTCTTCAGAATCAAGACTGAATATAGGGATTAGGGATGAAGGATGAGGGGTGAGGAATAATACTAACATCAACCCTCGTTATCCAAACTTGAAAACCTATTACTTACTATGGCTTCATATTAGAAATAACTAAATTAAACAAATTTTTGATTCTAATTAATTTAATCTTGTGAGTGTTTTTCCCTGGAGTTATATAAATAGATCAAAGCAATACCCAAATTGATTACCCTAAGACTATCAGACGCTAGGGTTGCCCAAATTGCTCCATACAAACCGAAACTAGGAATCAAGCAGATATTCAAACCAACATTAATCACCGCCGAAACTACTTGGATTGAACTGCGTATTTTTTGATATCCCAACCCAGTTAAAGTATTGGCAATTAAAAGCTGCAGGGCACTAATTAATGGCAGAGGCGCTAACCAGCGCATCGTATCAATAGTATTCTGATATTCTGCCCCTAAAATTTTAGGAACTAACGGGGCAAAAACTTGATAACCAACAAAGCTTAAAGCACCATAAACCAAAATTATCGGCAGCAATTTTTTGGCAAACTTAAGACAACTTGACCAGCCGAGGAAGCCTTTCTGAAAAAAACGAGGATAACTAGCATTAAACAAAGCTACCATTGGCACTTCACCAATATTGATAAAGCGATAGGCTGAACCATATATCCCCGTAACCTCAAGACTAGCCATACTAGCTAGCATAGTCTTATCAATATTATTGTTAATGTTGTTTGCCGACATTCCTAGGGAAAAGTATATTCCTTGGGTAATATCTGATTTGATTCTGGCTAAGTCTAATTGAGGTTTACTTGTTACTTTGTTAATGGTTAATAGTGCCAACAAACTTACTAACAAGGAACTAAGTAAATATAATGCCGACCAAGCATCAAGGTTGGCATGACCTGGGGAGTCAAAATTATTGACCAAGCTAATTAAACACAAAACAGCTAAGAGTTTTCCCAATGTATTTAAAACTACCAACTGAGCCGCTTTATCTACTAAACCGACTGCTCTAAAAGCTTTATTGCTAGCCTCTTGCAGTCCTAGCCCCAACAAATCTGCTAATAACAGAAAAGCAATTGACAACCAAGAAAGTTCCCTGGGAAAAATCAATTTGGAAAGCAGCAGCAAGCAGCCCGTTATGACAATGCTATTAACTAGCAAGATGAGTAAAGTATTACCCCAGTAGCTTGGAAATACTTGACGGTTTACTGCTACCTCCTTTACCAGAACATCATCGCTACCCAGAGAAACAAAAGGAAATACCAACGAAGCTAATGCAGAAACAGCGACGAAAGAGCCATAATGCTGTGTGCCTAAGGAGCGAGCTAAAATTACAAAATAAGCAGCTTGAACCAAAATATTGAATAATCTTGCGATCAGCATCCAGGAAGTGTCTTTAAATAAAGACTTGCGTGTAATTTGGCTGATTTTAATTTTGATATCTGTAAAATTCATTAGGTTTTGGACATCTGCAACTATAAAATATAGTATTATGTGTTCTAATTAGAGCAAAAAATTGGAAGATACTGATCAAAGTCCTATTTTTATCAAAATTATTAGTTTTGTACTTCATTTAACTGCTACAGATTCAAGCTTAATAAATATTAATCAATAATTATGTGTTTATTGTATAGAGCTAAACTGACCCAACTGTCAGCGCTAAAAGTCATGGGTAATGTATCATTTTGCAAAAAGTTTTTAGGAAAATAGTAAAACCATGTTGATTTCAATATGTGTTGCCACCTATAGAAGACCAAAGAGATTACGGTTGTTACTCGAAGGACTAGAAAAGTTAACTTTCGAGCGTATCGATTGTCCTGAGATAGAAGTGATTATCGTAGATAACGACACTGCTGGATTAGCCGAGCAAATCTGTGGTGAGATTAAGGCGGATTTTCGCTGGACATTAAAGACAGATGTAGAAAGGCAGCAAGGTATTACCTATGCTCGAAATAAATCAATGTCAATGGTTTCTCAGGATGCAGATTTCATCGCTATTATTGATGATGATGAAATTCCCGAGCCATCATGGTTAGAAGAATTGCTAATTGTGCAGCAGCAATACACTGGCGATATTGTGACTGGCCCAGTAGTTCCCTGTTTCCAGGACTATGAAGTCCCCAATTGGATTATTAAAGGCAAGTTTTTTGCGCCTCCTCGGTATAAGACTGGAGAACAGCGGACTGTAGCTTTTACTAATAATGTCTTAGTCAAAGCCGAAATATTGCGTAATCTTGATCCAGTATTTGATAATCGCTTTGCATTTTCTGGAGGTTCAGATTGCTGTCTTTTCTTTAACCTCCACAAAGCGGGATACAAAATTATCTGGGCAGATCAAGCGATTGTTTACGACCTTATTCCTGCCTCGCGAACTAACTTAAAATGGATTTTATTTCGTGGCTATCGTGAATGGAGTAGTCATAGTTCTTTGGAAAAGGAATTATATCCATCCTTTACTGTTCAGTCAGTACGGATTATTAAAGGATTTGGTTTGATTGGAATTGGCTTTCTCAGATTAATTCCCTCATTGTTGATGGAAAAATCTGCTGTAGTCACATCCTTACTATATATATTCCGTGGTATGGGAACCCTGGGCGGCATATTTGGTTTCTTTTATCAAGAATACAAAAATATCGGCAATCTTACGTTGGCGGAGTAATCAATACGTAAGATCCCGATATGCCGTTTTACTATTAAATTAATCAATACTGAGTTATAGTCCTACATCAGCTGCGTTAGTCGAAACTACGAAATCATCAAAATAGGCATTATCGTTTTTCTCAGGCCACCAATCACCGCCATATCCGCCGTGGAATGTGCTGAAGAAAGCTGTATCAATACCTTGATTGTTAGTCATAAATCTCAGATTATCTACAGATAGGACTTGTTCATTGTCCATCCAGACATCTATTTCACCATTAGCCTGACTACCATCATTAACTTTGACTCTCTGAACCATATTGTGCCACTGACCTCGTTCAAAGTATTTTTGACTGCCGTCGTTTCCTTGGAGCAACATGTCTTCGCCATAAGTTGAAGGCTGATCCATATGATAAAGATATAGTACAGCTTTTCCGTCTTCGCGCCACATATATCTGGAGGTAAATCCATTATTACCATCAGGTTTATTACCTCCTGAAGCGAGGTCGCCTGCACCCAAACCTGGTAATTTACCACCACTGAAGCGAGGCCCATCAAAATCAAAATCGTTGTCAAACTTGACCCAGTAGGAAAGGTAGTATTCTTGCTGATTAGGAATTTGCCACTGAGAACCAGCATTGGATTGTTCGTTTGCTGGATAATCCATTTTCAAAGAGTTAGAACCTGAACGAGCCTCTTCATTGGAAATGGTGCCGAATTTATCTACTTGATAACTCCACTTAACATCCCAGTCTTTGCTTTGTGTAGAATAGTCATATTTTGTACCATTGCTATGACTTTCAAATCCAACGGAAATCGCACTAGAACTTAGCTGAGATGGTTGAGATATCTGTGGTGCGGGTTCAGGGTCGGGAGTAAAGGTATTTGCAGGTATGGGGTCGCTAACAACCGAACCCATTAGATTGTCATTGAATTTGGGAACAATTGCTTCTTGTCCTTGGTCGTTGACAATAAAAATTGCCTTAGCAGTTTCTCCAGGCTCCAGGTCTTGCCAGCCATCTTGTCCGCTAATGGTATAGTTACCACTACCATTGTCGACTAGATCTACACCATAAGCGTCTCTAATACTGTAGGGAAGCTCAAAATCCAGTGTCCAATTGTTAGCGTCAGATTCTGGAGTTAGGTCTACTTCGAGCTTATACCCTCCATTCCAATCATCTGCTATGTTTGAAGAAGTGTTGATTTTTGACTGAGTTGTTTGTGTATTATTCATGTTGTTAGTGTCTAAAGTGTTAGTGGTAGTGAATTCGGGCATAACTGTTTTTTGGCTATTAGTATCGACAATGAAAATTGCTTTGGCAGTTTCACCAGGCTCCAGATTCTGCCAATTTCCCTGTCCTTTGATGCTGTAGTTGCCATTGCCGTTATCGATTAAATCAACGCCATAAGCGTCTCTGATGCTGGAGTCAGATAGGTTGAAGCTAAGCATCCAGTCATCAACGTTAAATTCTGAAGTTATATCTACTTCAAGTTTGTGTCCCCCTTTCCATTCTTGGGAGATGTAGGAATTTGTAGAGATATTTGAATTTGAGATTTTATCGGAAGCCATGATAATTTGCGATTTGTCAATGAGGTAATAGAATCTGTTCGTTTAGTTCGTTTAACTTAATTACCTTTATAAAAGCTTTACAATGGCTTTACAGTGACTTTACAACTAGCCGATTGCAGATCTCGATCACATATTCTTTATAGACTTCAAGGATGTTGTAGATTATTTACTTGAATTAGGATCTAGATACAGTTGGGTCAATTAAATAGTTTGTGGAGCATCTGTGACCCTGAAGCAATGAATTGGTTCCTAAGGAATTTTTGGATGTATCGTCAAAACATATAAGCAGAGTAATTACAATAGTTCAAATGCGTAATTACACTATTGGGGCTATCTGTTTACCAAGGAACCTGTGGGTAAACACGATGGTGACAGCTTAGGAAGAAGCCTATGTTAGATAAGTTAATTTAGTCAGTGATGGTTGAATCCAGTACCGTAATCTTTGATTCGGTGTCTGGAGAAGTCACTAGCTTAACTCTACATGTCAAGGGATGACCTCCATAACTCAGGGATGCAAAAGTTTTCTTTTATTGAAAGTCTGAATTTATCAGCTCAAAAAAGCCGAAAAACCTCAGTAAATCGGCTTAATATTAACTCTGAAGAGCAGCATAAGTCAGCCTGCAATCAAGCTTTGGCAGTTAAGACCAAGCCAGAACATCAAGGGTCGGCATTAGTTGCTACATCATCTACTATTAATGCCGACTGGTATCAAGGAGATTCGAGCAACTATAACTTAAACTGGGCAGAAATTATTAATGCTGCTGCCGATAATGCTGTAGATCATAATCAACCTCAAAATCGCAATTATTTTGGTAAGATTTTGTTTGCTCTGGCAACGAGCTATTGTTTATTTGTCTTGTGGTGGCTCTTTGGGCATCAGATCTCCCAGACTTTGACCTTCGTAGCTGGTGGCAAACAGACAATACTATCTCAGTCTGAAGTTCAATTTATTAATTATATGGAGCGATCGCTCGCTCAGATAGATCGTCAACTCGAAGCCAAGAGAAAAGCGGCTGGTAGTGATGACGTAGTATACGTTCCAGTCTACACTCCTACAACACCACAAATACCCCAGACATTTGGGTCAAACACGACTGCAACAGCTTTACCCAGTAATAGCTCTTCAGGTGTTTCACCCTCGCCCTCATCGTCAACCAGCGCCCTCAAAATTCCCGCACCGCCTCCCTTACCTGCTCCCACCTCTATTGAGAATAATGCCTCACAAAATAGTAAGATGGCAGTTGCCAAACCAAAAATTAAATATACTCTGATTGGCATCCTAGAATTGGGTAAAAATTCAGCCGCATTAGTTCAGGTTCAGGGCAAAACTAGACGATTTTTAGTAGGAGAAGAGATTAATGCCGAGGGCTTAATTTTGGAATCAGTGGGCAGTCAAAGGGCATCAATCAGCGATAACGGTCAAGTTCGCTCCATTGCTGTAGGAGAAACGTTCTAAGATATTAAGACTAAGTAACGCCAAATATCGCAGAAGCAAGATGGGTTTATTTGATGATATCAATCAGTTTTTAGAAGAGCGACTCGACGAGTTTTTACGAGATAATCCTCATCTAGAATTACAAGCGCTAGAAGAACAGCTACGAGAACAAGAACAAGACACAATCAAACTTATTGCCAAACTCCAGTTAGAAGAAAAGAACCTTCAAGATCAGATATTGGCGATCGCAAATGACATTCAAAAGTGGCACGGCAGAATTGGCAAAGCCAAGCAGGCAAACAGGCAAGATTTAGCTGATGCGGCAACAGAACGAGAAGCGGAACTATTAAGACAGGGAAATCAGGTTTGGGGGCAAATGGAAGGAGTCAAGCAGCGCACCATCAAAGCCAAAGAACTTCTGCAACAAGTTAAGCAAAAGCGTCAGGAACTCAAAAAAACAGCTCAAACCCAAACTTCATCTCCTAATTCTAGTGATACTGTTGGCTGGAAACGTGGCGGCAATTCTCCACAATATAATCGCAGTGCCGATCCTTTAGAAGCTGAGTTTCAGCGGTGGGAAGTTGATGACGAGTTAGAACGGCTGAGGAAGAACATTTAACGATGAATATTCAACAACATAAATTATTCAGGTTTCCATTCTTGACCGCTGACTATTTAGGAATAGAAATCAAATAAGGGACAAAAATTAACTGCAACGGCTAGATCTCAGTTTGTTATTTCTTTTTTGCCGATCAAGATAAAACGGGGACAGGTTCTGATACAAATGAGAATTATTCCTATTTGCGATCAGAACCTGTAGCTATATGCCCAAGTTGTGAAAAATATAAATAAGCAGGAAATTTTCAAGTCAAATCGATATTGCGATCAGAACCTGTAGTTATATAGCCAAGTTGTCGAAAATATCAATAAGCAGGAAATTTTCAAGTCAAATCGATATTGCGATCAGAACCTGTAGTTATATAGCCAAGTTGTCGAAAATATCAATAAGCAGGAAATTTTCAAGTCAAATCGATATTGCGATCGAAACCTGTAGTTATATGACCAAGTTGTCGAAAATATCAATAAGCAGGAAGTTTCAAGTCAAATCGATATTGCGATCGGAACCTGTAGCTATATGCTCAAGTTGTGAAAAATATAAATAAGCAGGAAGTTTCAAAGTCAAATCGATTTATTATTATTACAAGCCAAAATACTAGTACAAATCAATCTATCGACATCACCACACTTTATACTCATGTACGTAAATAGTGCGATTCGTTGATACCGCGAAGCCCCAGAAACTAGGGAAGTAGAGGTATCCAGGTAATGGCGGAAAGAAAACCGCATGTAACCTGAACTGATAGATAGATGAGGGTTAAAGTCCCTCCATCTAAGAGATAGATGACTCCTTATCTGGCACTGGCGAGTAAGCTCGGAATCTTACAGACCAAAGCGTGCAGCAGGGCGGAATTAGAGGTAAAGCAGATAGCCACACTACCGCTAAACGGGAGATGTCATGGGCAAACAGGTTCTAAAAAAGTGTCTTAGTACAAAGCCACAATCTGAAAACAAAATGTGGACTTCGCTACCACTTATTCTCGCAGCATTTTTATTTAGATAGCTGCTTCTCTGAGAAGGTATGCAGGCAAAGTGAACCGCCCTAAAACATCAGACAATCTAACTATCGGAACGAATAAAAACGTAGCACCAGATTTTAGGGGTCAAAACCTAGATAGGATGGACGAGCATCGGAAACTCTGGCTACGGGTAGGACAGACCGTAATTGGTCTGAGGATATCAGAAAATGTTCAATTGAGAAGGTAACAATTATGACGCATAGCGTAAGTTATAGCGATAACTGGGAGTGGGCAGACTGGAAGCAATTTCAGAAAATTCTATTCCGTCTTCAAAAAAGAATATTTAAAGCAGTTAGAGAAGGAGACAAAGCTAGGGCTAAAAGTCTACAAAAGCTGGTTCTATCTTCCCGCGCAGCAAGAATGCTAGCAATTAGGCAAGTAACCCAATTAAACCAGGGTAAGAAAACGGCTGGCGTTGATGGCAAGAAATCCTTGTCATTCAAAGAACGGTTTGACTTAGAGGAAAATCTAAGGAAGAATTACAAGACTTGGGTACACCAAAGACTTCGCGAAATACCAATTCCCAAAAAGGACGGTAGCAAGCGAACGCTAAAAGTACCAACAATAGCCGATAGAGCATATCAATGCTTACTCAAATACGCTCTAGAACCAGCACACGAAGCGACTTTCCATGCTAAAAGCTACGGGTTCAGACCAGGACGAAGCACACATGATGCACAAAAAGTCCTATTCAACAACCTAAAAAGCTATGTAAACGGGAAGGAAAAGCGTGTCTTAGAAATAGACATTGCCAAATGCTTCGACCGCATAAGCCACAAGGCTATCCTAGAAAAGGTTATTGCTCCTGAGTTCATTATAGGCGGTATACGTCGATGTCTCAAAAGTGGAATTAACCCACAATTCCCAAATCAAGGCACACCGCAGGGCGGGGTCGTTAGCCCCCTTCTTGCCAATATTGCAATGAACGGAATAGAACGAATAGGAGAATTCAAGAATACAGATGGAAAAATAACATCCAAATGTATTCGATATGCGGATGATATGGTTTTCATACTAAAACCAGAAGACAGTGCAGAACAAATACTTGCCAAGGTTGAAGAATTCCTTGCACAACGAGGGATGGAAATTAGTCAAAAGAAGACCAAGGTAACAGCTTCGACAGATGGGTTTGACTTTCTCGGATGGCATTTTTATGTCCAGAAGAATAACGGAAAATTTAGAAGTATTCCCTCAGCGGATAACTTTAAAGCATTCCGACAAAAAGTTAAACAAATCGTCAACAACTCTAACTATGGTGCGGAAACGAAGGTAACAAAGCTAGCACCAGTCATAAGAGGATGGCGAAATTACCATAAATACTGCAAGATGGACGGCTCTAGGTTTAGCTTATGGCACTTAGCCTACAGAACATTCAAAGTGTTCTTAAAACAGGAAACCATAAACCGATATCAAGCAAAAAAGATGATAAAAACCGCCTTTCCTAGCGTTAATTACTCAGAGAACAAGTTCATCAACGTTAAAGGAGAAAAATCACCTTTTGACGGAGACATAAATTACTGGTCAAAGAGAAATAGCGTACTGTATGACGGAGCGACAGCAAAGACGCTTAGAAAACAAAATCATTCATGTGGACATTGTGGATTGAAATTTCTCGACGAAGAAAAAGTAGAATTACATCATATCGATGGCAATCACAACAATTGGGATAGTAAGAACCTACTTGCTATACATAGAAGTTGTCACCATCTTGTCCACATGGGCAAAGGTCGAAAAGACTAAAAGATATTCGGGAGCTGGATGCTGGGAAACCCGCACGTCCAGATCTAACAGAGAGGGGCGAGAGGTCATACTCTCCCTCGACTCTACCCCACTCAAGCAGCATCTTTACTAAACATATCCCCCAGTAGATTACGACAGTTATTGCAGAAAGGAAGAGTTCGGGGGGCTTACAAAACTGGTAAATTCTGGCTTATTCCTCTTTATAACGGTCTGCCCTATGTTGAGAAAACCAGAAGAGGACAAGCGGGGACTTGGAAAACAGTAAAAAAGCCTCAGAAGACCACCATTAACATCAATAGCAATAGGATCAAACAGAATATCAAAAAAAGTAAGACAGAAAGACAACCTGCGATCGCAGTAAAGGGAAAAGAGAAACATTATGTCCACGAGTTAGAAATACCAGTACCCTGTAAGATTATTTACAATCCAGATAAGCCATTAGATTGTGGTGCCAGGGTTTGGATTGAAATTTTAAATTTTGATCTAGACTTAATAGCGAGTTAGTTTAGTTTTATTGTTGCTTTTATTGGATGTTTCCCTATAAAGTTCCCATAGCTATAGTTACCACTGTGGCGTTATTGCGATCGCCTATAGTCATAACTCAAGATCGATGAAGAAATACATCAAATATATTTTGATATTTCTTACGATCTTTGTAACGGTCGTTGGTTGTAGTTTTACTTCTACGGCTGATATTGCCAAGAATATCACTGTCAAAAT
>JBCCDL010000081.1:0-12837 GCA_039030815.1 Cyanobacteria bacterium P01_A01_bin.83
AAAACTTACTAGTCCATCGAATAAAGCTATCGACATAGGTAAACAATACAGGGACAACTACCAAAGTTAATAGAGTGGAGGTAGTAAAACCACCGATAACGGCGATCGCCATAGGACTACGGACTTCGCCATCGGCACCTAGTTCTAAGGCAATGGGCATCATTCCTGCGATGGTGGAAATCGAGGTCATGAGAATGGGTCGCAAACGGGATACTCCTGCCGCAATTACTGCTTTACGCTGGGTTTTGCCTTCTTTTAACCCCGCTAAGGCAAAATCTACTAGTAAAATGGCATTTTTGGTCACTAGACCCATTAAGAGGACAATGCCAATTAGGGCGAATAATCCTAGTTCTTTTTGCGTGACTAGTAATCCTAAGAGTGCGCCCCCCACAGATAAGGGTAAAGCAACCAAAATCGCCATGGGATAGACAAAGTTGTTATACAGCAGCACCAGAATGGCATAGATACACAAAATTGCTAATCCTAGCGCCCCCGCAAAGCGACTAAAGATATCCCGCATAATCTCGGCATCTCCTGAAGGCTCTTCTTTGACCTCTGACGGTAGATTTTGCATGGCAGGTAAAGCGCGAATTTTGGCGATCGCATCTCCTAGGGACAATCCCTGCAAGTTAGCTTCAACGGTAATTTGACGGTTACGGTTGAATCTTTCGATAGTTGCGGGACTACTGCCGAGACGAATATTAGCTACTGCCTTAAGGGGAACTAAATCGTCATTACGGGAGGGAATGCGTAGATTTTTTAGGGTTTCAATATTTTGCCGTTGTTCAGGATTGATTTGGACTCGGATCGGGATTTGACGATCGGGTAAGTTAAATTTAGCCAGGTTAAATTCCGTGTTACCGATAGATGCTAAGGAGGCGGTATTGGCGATCGCCTGTACGGAAACTCCTAAATCTGCTGCTCTTTGGGGATCTGGTTCGATAATAACTTCGGGCTGGACTAGACTAGCACTGGTGCTAACTTCGACTAAACCTGGGATGCCTCTAACTTGTGTTTCAAGTTCATTTGCTGTTTGAACTAAGATTTCAGGATTGTTACTGCGGAGAATTAGCGAAACGTCTTTGCTGCCGCCCCCTGCACCTTGGCTCTGGAAACTAATCCTAGCGCCAGGAACTGTTTTAAAGATCTCGCGCATTTGCTCCTGAAACTCTTGCTGAGATACGGCTCTTTCAGTTTTAGGAACTAAAATAACCGATAACAACCCAGTATTTATTTTTGACTCTTCTCCCACCTGAGACAAAATACTCTCCACTTCTGGCTGTTGACGTAATCTTTGATCGAGCTGTCCCATTACCGCCGCCGTATCATCTAGTTGTGAACCAGGGGGTAATTCAACCTGGACAACACTAACTCCTGTATCCCCTGCATCAAATAAGCCTTTGGGAATAAAAGGTATTAGTTGCAGACTACCGAAGAAAAAAGTTGCGGCGAGTATCAAGGTGGAAATACGATTTTTTAACGCTAGGTTAAGTAAAAAACGGTAGGGTTTACGTTTGCCCCCTGTATTGGGGTCGAAGTCTTGGGAAGAGTTACTCAATACACTAGGGGTATAGGTTTGAATTTGTTTGGTGTTTCTGCCTTCTGGGGTAATGTCATAATTTACAGCATTAAAAGCACGAAAGCGGGGGGAGCGAAAAGCCTGCTTTTTAGACTTAAGTAAGTAAGCACTCAGCATCGGTGTAACAGTACAGGCAACTAAAGTGGAGAACATGGTGGATACTGCCACCGTGACCCCAAACGGTTGAAAAAATTGCCCAGGAACACCCCCCATAAAGGCTACAGGAATAAATACTGCCACAATCGTAGCTGTGGTTGCCACTACCGCCAAGCCAATCTCTCTGGCTGCATCTAAAGCGGCTTGAAATGGCTGTTTGTTCATTTGTAAATGACGGTCGATGTTTTCAATCATACAGATTGCATCATCTACCAGGTTACCTACCGCTAGGGCTAAAGCCAACAGGCTCATGCTGTTGAGGGTATAGCCCAAAGCTTTCATTACCCAAAAGGTGGGAATAATGGAGAGGGGTAAGGCGGTAGCAGTAATTAGGGTAACGCGCCAGTCTCGCAGAAAGATACCAACAGTCAGCACTGTCAATAAGCAACCCAAGACTAGAGAATTAATTGTCCCGCGATAGGAAGCACGGATCTCATCAGCACGGGTAAAAATTAAATTTAGTTTAATATCTGAAGGGAGGGTAGTTTTTAATTCGGCGATCGCTTTTGTAACTCCTTCTTCGACCGAAACCAAAGTACTGCCAAGGCTTCGCTTAACGGCAAAGCCAACTACAGCCTGACCGTTTAAAAATGCTTTTTGTCTCGATTCTTCAAAGCCATCAACTACTTCCCCAAAGTTCGAGAGGGGAACAGTTGTTCCATTATTCAATTCTATGGGATAAGCTCTTAAGTCTCTTACAGTTTTAGCGCTCCCCAAAGTACGGACGCTTTGTTCTCTACCACCAACTTCAGAACGTCCTCCTGATAAATTAATATTAAACTGGGCAATTTGATTATCAATTTCGGTGGCGGTAATGCCATAGGCTTGCAATCGTGAGGGATCAAGGTTGACCCTTACCTCGCGATCTAATCCCCCTATTCGTTCAATTTCTCCTACCCCTTGCACATTAAGCAGTTCAGGAATAATAGTTCTATCTACTAAGTTACTCAGGTCTTCTACCGAACGTTCATCAGAAACTACGGCGTAGGTAACTACGTTTCCGCCAGTAAATTGCAGCTTGGTAATGCTAGGTTCATCAATATCTTGGGGTAATTCAGGGCGAATTTGCGAAATAGCATTACGGACTTCATTAATAGCGCGATCGCTATCTACTCCCAGCTCAAAGTTAATCACTGTACTAGAACTACCATCAGTAATCGTCGAACTAAGATCGTCAATGCCATCTAAATTGGCTACCGCATCTTCAATTTTCTTTGTTACCTGGGTTTCTAATTCTGTCGGACTAACTCCTCTTTGGGTCGCATTGACAATCACAACTGGTACATCAATGTTGGGAGAGTCATCTATCCCTAGATTCATGAAGGAAAAGATCCCAATGATTCCTAAAATTAGAAAAGTAACTATAGTTGGTACTGGGTTTTTAATCGACCAAGAGGAGAAATGGAAAGACATGCTTTAAAGGAATGAGGAATGAGGAATGAGGAATGAGGAATGAGGACACTTACATTATTGTATTTCTAAATATAGTTTCTTTGTTGGCAACAACTATTTAACGTCGGTGATTTGATCGGGGTAAGAGCTTCGATTCATAGCTATCAGCTATTAGCTATTAGCCTGTGAAATTCAATTTATATTCTCAGGTTCTAAAAATCATACCTTGATTCACCAACACCAACTATTTAGGCGTTTCTGTGATGGCAGTTAGATCGATTCATAATTATTTTAAATAAAATGGAAGCTATATATTGTCATCAATAAGTATCAGAATAATATCACTACACTAAATTTATAGAAGATACTACACAAAGCAATATATAAGAGCGATCGCTTACTATAGTTCAAATTTATTTAAATTCAATTTAAGTTGTTATCACGAAGATTCAGCTATGTCATTATTTATCAAAAAATTGATTTACCAAGATCAAACAGCAAACACAAGTCAAATCCAACTATAGACAATCTTATTTATATCTATCAATCTTATTTTGCCATAGCAGTCATAAATCATTGAGTAAAGCAACTAGCAATATAATGTACTTGTGGTACAAACAACTGATGAAGAATGGCATTTAAGACTAATATTTATCATAACTCAGAGAGAAGTACTATAAACTATTGTGCTTAGGATTACAGTACCTTTACTAATCTTTTACTGTTAAATATTGTCAGGAGTTATAATAGCAAAGGTTATTGCTTGCTCTTCTATAAATTTGACAAATCAATAGTTTCTCAAAACACTTTATAAAATTGAAATCAAAATTCAATCCTGATGACTGCCATAATGAAGCAGAAGTTAGGAGCAAACTAATTGTTCATTGCCTATTGCCATATCTCGGATATAATCCTGATAGTTGGTATGAAGAAGTTACTATCCACAATATTCGGCTCGACTTTTTTGTTTTAAGTAAGCCAATCATTTCTAATAAGCAAAAAATTAATTTAGCTCGCAGCTTAATTATTGAAACGAAACATCCTAAAGAAAATTTAGATAATCATCTAAGAAAGCTAAACATATATCTGCATAAGATAGCTATTAAGTATGGAATTTTAACTAATGGCAGAGATTTTAGAATTTATCAGAGAGTTAATTCACCAGGATTAGCTAAAGATCTGTTACCGCTACCTCTAAAGCTTTTATTTAAGTGTAATGGCAATGAAATTATTAACAATATAGAAAAAATTAAAACCTTGATTGGGAAGGATAGTCTTAGAAGAGATGATGAAAAAAAGCTTAAAGCAATTAGCACTAATTATCCTAAAACAACCAAAGTAGTAACCAAAAAAATGAAAATAATAGCGGTATATCATAATAAAGGTGGTGTAGGCAAAACTACTACTGTAGTTAATTTGGCAGCAGCCTTAAGCAAAAAAGGTAAAAAAGTATTAGTTGTCGATTTAGATAGTCAAGCAAATACGACTTTTGCTACTGGGTTAGTTAAGTTTGAAGATGAGTTTGATGATTATATTGAAAATGCCAATATATCTCATGTTATAGGATTTTCTGAATCCTACCCAATTCAAGATATCAAAGTTACTTCTAACTTTTGTACTCCAACGGTTGATATTATTCCTTCCCACATAAGTTTAATGGAAAAAGAAAGTAAATTAAATCAGTTAGCTGCGATTAACTTTACTTTATTAGGAAAGTTAGAAGAGGTTAAAGACCAATATGATATTGTCTTAATCGATACTCCTCCATCTCTAAATTTATTTGCCAGAATTGCTTTGATTGCAGCAGAATACTTGCTTATTCCCTCAGACCTGAAGCCATTTGCTAACCAAGGATTAATCAATGTCAAAAACTTTATCAAAGATATCAATGCAACTAAAAAAGTAATTAATCAGCAACCTTTGAAAATTCTTGGTGTTCTTCCCTGTAAAATATCAACCCATGCTAAATTTGTACAGCATACATTGCCAAAGCAATTATCCAAAATAACCAATAAATATAATTTACCATTATTTGAAACAATTATATTTCAACGTGAAGATTTAGCTAAATGTTCGGATGCTGTTCAGGTAGTAGGTGAAATAGAAATTCCTGAGCCAAGATCTGTATTAGACTTCAAACCAAGTTCGCAATCTACACAAGAGTTTGAAAATCTATCCGCTGAAGTATTAAATAAAATAGAAGCAACATGAGTTTATCAACATCATTAGTAGAAGTTAGAACTATAACTTGTGATCAACCTCGCTCTAACTTTGATGAGCAAAAAATAGAAGCAGCAGCACAGTTAATTATTGCGGCAGAAGGAATTATCAATCCTATAATTGTCAGACGCACAGGCATCAATTCATTTCAAGTAATTGAGGGGGATTTTGAATACCATGCCGCAGCTAGAGCGAGAGAATTAAATTTAGAAATTGGTGAAGCGATCGCAGCATATATCATTGAAGGTGATAATGAAACACTGATTAAAGAGCAGATTGCAATATTTCGTCAGAAATTAAAAACTACCCCATTAATTCCACAAGATAATCATTCTATTTCCAACGTAAGTAACTTAGAAATTCGCTTAACTAACATTGAGTCAAGAATGGAAAATCGTCTCAATGAATTAAAAAGTGAATATACTCAAAAGAACAAAGAATTGAAGCAAGAAATTGAATATCTTAGAGAAGAACTTCCTAAAAGTATTGAACCACTGATTACTTTTAACCAGTCTGACTTGACTGAGTTGACTATTAAACTAAAGCCAATTCTGCGATCAGATAAAAAAGCTAATGATATAGCCTCTAAAATTATTAAGGCAAGACCATTTAAATCTTTAATCGAAGTGATAGAAAAAGTAAATGGATTAGGTGATAAAACTATGGTGCGGATAGTTGATAACTGGTTATATCCATGATTCCAAAATACCAACTACAAGAAAAACCAAACCGTTAACCCCCTGTCTCCTTGTCTCCTTGTCTCCTTGTCTCCTTGTCTCCTTGTCAACCTAAACAGACAAATTAAATACCTGACAGCTTAATTCTCCAACCTGCAAATATTGGTAAAGTAAACTATAATGTATTTATAGTAAAAATTACTATAATTGCCCATTAAACTGAATTTTTAATTTAAAAGCCATATATCAATATGTTTACTGCTGTTAAACCTCAGACAAATCCCAACGCAATTCCTAGCGATCTGTTTGGAGCTATCAAAGAACTTAAACAAGAGCTTAATGCCGTAATTTTGGCTCACTATTATCAAGAAGCAGATATTCAAGATATTGCTGACTATTTAGGGGATTCTCTTGGGTTATCTCAGCAGGCGGCAAATACCGATGCTGAAGTAATTGTCTTTGCTGGGGTACATTTTATGGCAGAAACCGCTAAGATACTTAATCCCAACAAGCTAGTCTTACTACCAGATCTTGAAGCAGGTTGTTCTTTAGCCGATAGTTGTCCTCCAGAAGATTTTAAGGCGTTTAAAGCCCGACACCCCGATCATATTGTCATTTCCTACATCAATTGTACTGCTGAAATTAAAGCTCTTAGTGATATCATTTGTACCAGCTCGAATGCAGTTAAAATAGTCAATCAGATTCCTGAAGATCAGCCAATTATCTTTGCTCCAGATCGTAATTTAGGTCGTTATGTTAGTGAGCAGACAGGTAGAGATCTAGTTCTATGGGATGGTAGCTGTATTGTTCACGAAACCTTTTCTGAAAAGAGCATTATTGAATTAAAGTTAGAACATGCGACAGCAGAAATGATTGCTCACCCTGAATGTGAACCCCCTGTACTGCGACATGCCGATTATATTGGTTCAACTACTGCTTTACTTAACTATTGTCAACAAAGCAAAAGCGATCGGTTTATTGTAGCTACCGAACCAGGTATTATTCATCAAATGGAAAAAGCAGCACCCCACAAGAAGTTTATTCCTGCACCTGCTATCAATAACTGTGCCTGCAACGAATGTCCTTACATGCGTCTGAATACACTAGAAAAACTTTATTTAGCGATGAAAAATAAAACTCCTGAAATTACTCTTCCTGAAGATATTCGGATTAATGCCTTAAAACCAATTCAGAAAATGTTGTCAATGTCATAGTCACTGCATGAGTTTTATTTCAAATATGATTTAACTATCATATTCAGTAAAATGAGCCGCAGGACAATCATAATCGTTGTATTTAGTAAACTCTTCTAGATAAAATTTGGTTTCTTCTCCCCAACTAGAAGAGTCATACCATCGCTTCAGCCAAACCTCTGCATCAAGATAGACCTCAGAATCTTCAGGTACTTTGCACAGGTTTCTAATAGCTTCTAAAATTCTATTTTCTTTTCCTAATAGGGGAGCTGCTAGAACTCGATAGCGATTTAAAGCTCTTTCACAACTATCGGGAAAGGTTGCTGAATTGTTATTGCTATCCTGTAGTAATATTTGTTTTTCACTCTCTAATTTTGCGATTAAGTTTAGTGAAGTGCCTAGATCAGAGAGGTCTAACTGATTACAATATTTTTGTAGCTCTTCTTCCTTAGAAAGAGAATCACTAATGATCTTGGTTCTTCGATTAGGTTGTAATAAAGAAGAATAATAATTATTGATCGTCAAAACTAGAGGAATAATTAAAGCGATCGCAGTTAAGGTTACGATAGAAGCAATCTTAGTTATTGGCTCAGGAATATTACCCTGTGATTCCGTTGAAGCAGAACGAGCATTAAGTACTGGTACTGGATAAATATCAACATTATTATTATTACTTTTATTATTTTGATCACTGTCTTTGCTTGAAGATTTGGCGGGGATGTATTCAGTGATTTTCTTAGATGCAGTTGGTTTCGTATTTAGTGTAATCGCTGTATTATTATTAGACTGTTGCTGTTGCTGACCGACGCCCAGTGATTTTATCTCTTGTGCAATAAATTCTTGATTAAAAACTTGCTGAAAAATTATATTACCAACCTGTAAATAATCACTTTTTTGAACTGCTAATCCTAAGTGTAATAATTCATTTTGCTCTGGACTGTCTTGATATTGCTGATGATCCTGAAGCAGAATTTTACGATATTCTTGGAGTAATAACTTAGGTTCGCATCTGACATTATTAACCAGGTTGCGTTTTAAATATCGAATATGTTCTGCATTTTCATTCTTTTGCCAGTTTCTAATCAATGATCCTTCAACAAATTGGTCTACTGCATTGACTTCCGAACCAGCAGGAATATTAAAATCAGAATCAGCAAAAACTTGGCAGATATCTTTGGTTAGTATCTCATTACCTCCAGTCCAGGCTATAATTCGACCTAAGATTAGTGAAGCATTAGCATACTTTTTTTCTAAATGTAAGGTTTTAGCATTATATTCTTCTAAATAACTAAAAGATATTAACGGTGCAGGCTGTAATAAATTGTCTAACAAAAACTCAATTGTACTCTGTTTAATCCATCCCTTTTGTGCTGCCAAAACACCAAACTTCTGAGGATTATTTTTTTGTTCTTGAAGAATAATTTCAATTTGCTGTTCGTTTAGCAGTGCAGCAATTTTTAGATAATACCCAATGGGATACTGCTGACCTTGAGTAACAATTTCTTGCCATTGATTCACAAAGAAATCAATAGTCTTTACCCTTAACCCTTCTTGTAATACTAGTATTTCTCCGAGCCTCATTTTATCAAACTGAGACTGAACCTCTAACGCACTTTGTAACTGCTCGTTAGATATTAAGTCGGCATTTTGTAATAGTAATCCCAAGGGAATTTTGTTTTTTGATCTTGACATTGTAATTGTATTTTATACTGCAAATATTTAAAAATTAGATAAAAATTAGATATATTATTAATATTAAAAGTTTTGCTCAATTTGATTAAGTAATAAATGCTAGGTCTGATATTAGTAGCAGATTTACTTAGTCATCTTCTAGGCAAATTTGAATAGAGCGAATAAATCAGAAAATAATGTTGGTTTGAATTATAATATAGATTGGATTACAGCTGTATAGATTATTTATAATTACTTGTTGTTAGCTCCCAAATATTAGACAAACAATAAAAGCAGCTTATAGTCAGTTGATAGTTGATATTCAAGTTTTGATCGCAATTCCCTGATACATATAACCGATCACTTTAGGTAATTTTGGAGCGTAAAACTCTTTAATAGCTACATCAGTAAATTGCTGTCTAACCAAATCATCGATTTTACGGTTCAGATGGCACCCATCAGCAATAATTTTCTGTACTGGGGTGAGACGATTCTGCCAAGCTTGAACTTGCTCATCTGGACTTAAGCCATGCTCAATAAACAAGAATTTACCACCAGGTTTTAAAAGCCGATAGACTTCAGCAATAGCCTGGTTTGCTAAAGAAATGCTGCACAAAGTCCAGGTACAGACCACCGAATCAAAACTACAATCATTCAAAGGTAAACTTTCTCCATTTAATATCTTGTAGTCTACCGTAATCTGAGATTGTTGAATACGCGATCGCGCCAACTTTTTCATTCCAGGATTAGGATCAACAGTAGTAATTTTTCCAACACTATCTGGATAGAAAGGTAAGTTTAATCCCGTACCAAAACCAAGCTCCAGAATTTCTCCTGATACTTCAGCTAACAACTGCTGGCGATACGATTTGAGATTATCACCAGACATAGAAAAATCGATGCAGTAAGGAACAATAAAATTAGAATAAAAACCCATAGTTTTTGCGCTAGCATCTAGCTGAAGTAAATTTTTTAGTCGTTCAATCCCCTGTAGCTGTAATTTTTGAGGGATTATCTTTCACTCACAACTGGTAATTACTTTTAGCTTAGAATAAGTTTTGATTTAGTTAAATTATTACCTTTTGCGATGAAGTTTCAAGAGCTTGTCAATCAACTAGGCAAAATAGCTAAAACCAATAGCTTAAATTCTAATCAAAACTTAAATCCAGATATTACAGGAGTTGCTGCTATAGACGAGGCAGAGTCAGGACTTTTGAGCTATGTCGAAGGCGGAAAATTCACGGCAATGATCTCCACAACCAAAGCATCTGCTTTAATCTTGCCCATGGATGAAAACCTGCAACACCAAGCATCAGGGAGAAATATTGCTTGGATTGCTACTCCTAACCCTAGACTACTATTTGCTCAAGCGATCGCTTTATACTACCAACCTTTTAAACCCTTGCCAGCTATTGATGCTAGCGCCATTATCGCTCCTGATACTAGCATCGGAGAGGATGTCTCTATTGGTGCTAACGTGGTTATTCAACAGGGAGTGACTATCGGTGATCGCGTTACAATTCATCCTAATGTAGTTATTTATCCTGGGGTTACTATTAGTAACGATACAATTCTTCACGCTAATTGTACAATTCATGAGCGGACGCAAATTGGCGACCACTGCGTAATCCACAGCGGTGCTGCCATTGGCTCAGAAGGGTTTGGTTTTGTCCCAACAGCAACAGGCTGGTACAAGATGGAACAGTCGGGCTATACCGTTTTAGAAGATGGTGTAGAAGTAGGTTGTAATAGTGCCGTAGATCGTCCTGCGGTGGGAGAAACGCGAATTGGGCGTAATACTAAGCTCGATAATCTAGTTCAAATCGGACATGGTTGCAAAATTGGACGCAATTGCGCTATGGCATCCCAAGTGGGTCTAGCAGGAGGGGCAATTATTGGCAATGGGGTGATGCTGGGAGGGCAGGTTGGTGTGGCAAATCAGGTAACAGTAGGCGATCGCGTAATAGCCACTGGGCAAACTGGAATTACAGGTAACGTGGCTCCTGGGTCAATGGTTTCGGGAATGCCTCATATTCCCAGCAAGCTTTATCGAAAGCTATTTGTCCTGTATAAGCGATTACCCCAAATGTATCAAATGTACAAAGAATTAAAGAAACAAAAATAGTGCTTTTAGCTATAGTAAAACCTATTCACTAAAGTCATCAGATAAGGGCGGACGATGGGACTTGAACCCACGAATGGTGGTACCACAAACCACTGCCTTAACCACTTGGCTACGCCCGCCACGATTTAACGCTTAGTTATCATAACATAATTAACTAAGATTTCGCTCTGCATAGTTTAAAATCAATAAAATTATGTTTTATGTTGAGACTACATGGCATTCAAAAAGATCGGTATTGGCGGAATCGCCATGTTAGCAATAGGTGCGATCGCCGTAGCTACTAATCCTGGATCACAAAACTATCAGGAGTATGCTCAAAATGCGATCCAAACTAGATTCAAAGACAAAGTTTGCGCACAAGTTGCAGAAGATTTAGGAATATGGATTGAAGGTCAATGCCAAATTCTCATAACTACCGCTAGTCCTTATCTAGCCGAAGTTGTCAATCAGCAAAGCACCAGGCAAAATTTTTTCTTGTTCAGTGTTTATCAAGCAGATCTCACTTTGCCCAAGCCTTTACCTGAATATCGCTTAGAAACATTAGGTATATTGGGCAATTTTTATGTCTATCAAGCTCAAAAACTTTAATTGGCTGATTGTGAAATGTTTATTTAAACTGGAATATAGAAATATTAAAGCCTGGAGTTAATATATGAGCCAAGATAACGGTAATAAGGAAAACAATAGTTTACCAACTTTAGACAAAGATGCTACTAGAAATCCTCCCTATGGCAAGGTGAAAAATTTAGAGCAAGGACAAAGATACTGTATTAACAAGATTGAGATCAAGCCAGGGGAACATATGAGTACCCAAATGCACTATCACCGCAGTGAGCATTGGATTGTGGTTTCTGGTACAGCTAAAGTAATTTGTAACGGCGAAGAAACTTTAGTTATGCAAAATCAGTCTACTTATGTCCCAATGAACACTGCTCATCGTGTGGAAAACCCTGGGGTAATTCCCTTGGTGATGATCGAAGTTCAGAACGGTGAGTATTTAGGAGATGATGATATTATCCGTTATGATGATTAGTCAATCAAGGTAGAATTTTCCTTTCCTTATATTCAGAAAGACAATAGTTTCTAGAATTTCTAGCACTTCATATCTTATGGAGTGTTTTAATTTTTTAGAGCTAATTACTGATTAAAATTGCTAACTGCCATTATCTTTTCAGAGGCATCATCGGTTCGTTTGGGGTGTCAATTTCAAGTAACTCATTGTCAGGTTTCCACCAACCTTGATATATAGCTGCGGTAACGAGAACAAATAATAAATCGAAACCAACAAACCCAGCAATAAATACTGTTGAACCACCTGTACCGAATCCATAGCTATGTAAGCCAGTACCGAGAACAAAGTTAACACCATACCACGCCATTAAAACGGCATTAAAAGCTACCACGCTAGTAACCGCCATGCCGAAATCTGCTAACCAGCCGACTAAGCGTCCATGTAGTGGCACAACATAGCACATCAAAGCAATTAACGCCCAAGTTTCTTTAGGGTCCCAACCCCAGAAGCGCCCCCAGGAAAAGTGCGCCCAGATTCCGCCGAGAATAATCCCCGTAGTTAGTAGCAAAACGCCAACCTGCAATACACCATAATTCCATTTAGCAAGACTACGAATCCGTTTTTTGTTATTTGGTGTCCACAAATAGTTTGCCAATAAAATATGACCTAAGCCCAAAGCGAGAGCAAAGCTGGCATAGCTGAGGGTTATTGTAGGGACATGAATACTCAACCAGAAATTATCCCGTAATACGGGAACTAAAGGCTTGATAGAAGGATCGAGAATAGCGGGTAAGCTGTCAGCCAGAATTAAA
>JBCCDL010000082.1:0-12717 GCA_039030815.1 Cyanobacteria bacterium P01_A01_bin.83
TGCCCAATCTATCCCCAAACCAGAAGCTAAAAAAGAACTAGAGCCTAAACTTGCTCCTAGTACAGATGCCATGGCTGAGGCAAAACGAACTATCCCCGCATCAGCAGAAGCCAAATCAGCATCAAAATCAGCTCAGCCCCCTGCTGCCCAATCTATCCCTAAGCAAAAACTGAACCCTGAACCAAAAGAAGAAACTCGTCTCAAAGCTGCGGTCAACGCAGACGTATCTAAAATAAAAGCGCCCCCACCCGTCGTCGAAAACAAACAAAGTCCTGCACCGTCCCCAGTGCCAGTTGTTAATTCAGGTAAAAGCCTATGGAGTTTGGTATCGATCAGTCAACTAGGTCAGATGTCAGGACATTCTCAGCCAATATTATCACTGGCATTTAGCCCTGACGGACAGATCTTGGCTAGTACTTCTAAGGACAAAACAATTAAGCTTTGGAGTATTGCCGAGAGAACAGAAATTGCGACTTTAACTGGACATAAATTAGCCCCAAATGCCGTAGCCTTTAGTCCTGATGGCAAAACTCTTGCTAGCGGAGGTGCCGATAAAACCATCAAGCTATGGGATATTAATACTCACTTAGAAACAGCCTCTTTTGCCGCCCATAAACTAGCTATTAATGCCGTAGCCTTTAGTCCTGATGGCAAAACTCTTGCTAGCGGAGGTGCCGATAAAACCATCAAGCTATGGGACATTAATACTCACTCACAAACAGCTTCTTTCTCCTCACACAAACTAGCTATAGAATCTTTAGTATTTAGTCCCGATGGGCAAATATTGGCTAGTGGTAGTAAAGATAAAACAATTAAGCTGTGGCAGGTTGCTAATCAATCAGAGACAGCAACCTTAACAGGATACAAACAGGGAATTAGTGCCATTGGTTTTAGTCCCGATGGGCAGATACTAGCCAGTGCAGGGTTAGACCAAACTATCAAACTCTGTCACCACCAAACCCAAACAGAAATAGCTGCGATCGCAATTCCTAGCGGGCAAACAGGTGCGATCGCAATTTCTCCTGATGGACAAACCATTGCTGGTAGTGATCATGAAGGTGCAATTAAACTATGGCAAATTTAAAACATTGAACATTGAACATTGAACATCAACAGCATAATGAGGTGAACATAAATGATTTTTACGAAGTCGTGATGTCAGCCCCGTGCTTTTAGCGCGGTGCCTGCGAAAGGCGATGTACCGATGACTTTAATCATATTTATCTCAAATGTTAAGAATCACTCTCTCAAATTAAGCCAAGTAAATAAGCGGTTTTAAGATTAAGGAAAATAAGTTTTTAAATACAAGTGCAGGAGGATGACTATGGTCACTGCTTCCAGACCAGAATCAACAGTAAAACTTGGTCCTACTAAGCTGCTAATTAATAATCAATGGGTAGAAAGTGTCTCTGGTAAACGGTTTGAGACGGTTAATCCCGCTACGGGGGAGGTGATTTGTGATGTTGCTGAGGCTGATGCTGCCGATGTTGAGCGCGCTGTGGAGGCAGCACGTCATGCCTTTGATGGGGACTGGCGTAAGATGTCTGCTAGAAAGCGAGGAGAGTTACTTTACAAGCTAGCCGATCTGATTGAAAAAAATAAGGAAGAATTAGCCAGATTAGAAACTTTAGATAATGGCAAGCCGCTGTCTGAATCACTAGATATGGACTTGCCCTTTGTGATTGAAACCTATCGCTATTATGCTGGCTGGGCGGACAAGATTCAGGGTAAAACTATCCCTATCAGCGGTTCTTACTTTTGCTATACGCGCCACGAACCAGTAGGGGTAATTGGTCAAATTATTCCTTGGAATTTTCCCTTGTTAATGCAAGCCTGGAAGCTAGCGCCAGCATTGGCAGCGGGGAACACGGTGGTCATGAAGACAGCCGAACAAACTCCTTTATCGGCATTTCGGGTTGGTGAATTGATTATTGAAGCGGGATTCCCTCCAGGAGTAGTCAATTTACTTTCGGGTTATGGCCCAACCGCAGGATCAGCGATCGCAAGTCATCCAGATATTGATAAAATTGCTTTTACTGGTTCGACCGAGGTGGGACACCTAATTATGGAAGCATCGGCAAAAAGCAACCTTAAGCGGGTTACTCTGGAATTAGGTGGCAAGAGTCCTAATATTGTCTTTGCCGATGCTGATCTTGATGCTGCTATTGAAGGCTGCCATCAGGCTTTATTTTTTAACCAAGGTCAATGCTGTAATGCAGGTTCGCGGCTGTTTGTCGAGGAAAAATGCTATGACGAATTTGTGGCTCGCTCAGTAGCCAGAGCCAAGCAGCGTAAAGTAGGCGATCCTTTTGCTTCCGATACCAAACAAGGCCCTCAAGTAGATCAAGAGCAGTTTGATAAGGTGATGGGCTATATCGAATCAGGTATGCGCCAAGGAGCAAAGATACTGTGTGGTGGTCATCGCTTTGGCGATCGCGGTTATTTTATCGAGCCGACAGTTTTTGCCGATGTACAAGATGAGATGGATATTGCTCGCGAAGAAATTTTTGGCCCTGTAATGAGCATTATTAAATTTAAGGATGTCGATGAGTTAATCGAACGAGCCAACAACACAATCTACGGTTTAGCAGCAGGAGTATGGACAAAAGATATTTCCCAAGCTCATGCGATCGCTCATAGTCTTCGTGCTGGAACTGTTTGGATCAATTGCTATCACGCCTTCGATATTGCCGCACCTTTTGGTGGTTTCAAACAGTCAGGAATGGGTCGCGAACTTGGTGAATATGGCTTACAGCAGTATACGGAAGTTAAAACAGTGACAGTAAAACTGTAATAATAACGCCTATAATGTTTTTGATGATTAATTTAATTTATCACCAAAATTTTCGCCAGTTTAATTAGAGCATTCAAAGGTTATTTGTCATGAACAACTAGCCTTTTTTATCTCCCCAAAATAAGAAATGCTATGGTTTTATTCAATACTTCCTATGTTATTTAAAACTAATATTTCTTAATTTAAATTTATATTCATCTTTATCTTTACTCATTATAGATATATAAAAAAGAAGTTGCAACATAGCTACAACTTCTGATATTCTAATACATTAATTTAGTCTTTCCAGCATCTTGCTAAAGAACTTTATGAGTGTGAGAATGCTGCTTGACGTTATCTTCTGTGCTTACTGAGCGAGAATTATTTAAGACTCTTTTTCGATCCAAAGAATAATTAAAATCCTGTTTTACTGCACCCAAAGGAATATATTTTTTAGCTTCAGGGCGGCTTTTATAAGTGCGGGTGGCTGCGGCTACTCTTTCAGCAAAGCGATCGCATAAATTAATGTCGCCTTCAGTCTTTAAATTAGTGGGAATTTGAACAGTACCATCCTGAAAAATTTGACCCAGAGTTGTTGCACAAGCCAACTGGTATGAAGTGGGAATGCCTTTAATTAAAGCCTCTAAGGCAGCCGAAGGAATGGGTTCTAAAACAGTTAATTGTTCAATTTCATCCTCGTCTCTAACAAAACAAGTCGCCAGACCCAATACACAGTAATCGTCTGTTTCTAGATCAGGTGCTTGGGCGAATAAAGCGGTAGTAGTCATAAATTTGCTAAATATCTCTAATATCTTAGTTTAAAACTATTTCAGACTATTTTTAATAACCAATTTTAATAACCAATATTTAGAAAATGTAATCTATAACCACAGCCAAAACACCGTCTGCCAAGCAAATTGTGATGAAAACAAATATTTCCTGGTGAGTTTGATACAAAAATAAACCAAAATTTACTTAGTTCTCAATATTAATTTACGTAATTTTGTGGAAGACGTTTAACAATTTTTTCGTCATGATGCTCTTTATAAAGTCACCATCATTTATTTGAAAAATAAAAAACTTAAGGGACAGTTTAATTGGTGACATATTTTAGTTCTTTTCACCTCAAGACAAGATAGTAAAGTAGCAACAGATAAGCTCTAATTGATGCCATGCAGACCGATTTTAATTGTCAAAATAACCAATCAAGATCAAGAATGTTACCTTCTGCTGATGAATTAGTTGAGGCATCATTTTCTGTTTGTTCTTTTACGGACGACACAAGCCCCGACATGCGGCGACGAACCGAATCGTCTTTGTTTCGAGGGCAAAGTCGCGTCCTTACAAAATCAGATAGTTTAACGAAGTTAGAGGAGAAAGCCCTGCCCTCAGAACAAGAGCTAAGAAAATGCGTCAAAGCTAAAGCTTCTCAAGGAGAATATGCCTTAGCAATTGCTGTTTTAGATCAGCTAATTGTCTTATGTCCTGATAATGCGGCAGACTACAATAATCGAGGTTTAATGCACTTTCGTAATAATCAAATTATAGAGGCGCTTTGCGATTTATCTCAGGCATTGGAACTCAATCCTCGTCTTGATAGCGCTTATAATAATCGAGCAAATTGCTATGCCGCTCAAGGAGAGTTAACTGACGCGATCGCCGATTACGACACTGCTTTAGATCTTAACCCTGCTAATCTTCGAGCTTGGATTAATCAAGGAATTGCTTTTCGTGAATTAGGCATCTACGACCTATCGATTGAAAACTTTGATATTACCCTAACTATAGGCGATGTTCTGCAAGAAAGAATTTATGCTGAAAGAGGGAGAACTAATTACTTGAGAGGGGACTGGAACTGTGCCGTTGCCGATTATCGAATAGCCTTAGACCTTCTGGCTGAGCGAAAAGATTTAGCAAGCTATCAACTTAAGGTTGAATCCTGGCTAGAGCAATTACTTAATCCGATCAACGATTCCTCATAATTTTTACGTAGATTAGGCTCAGTCACAACTTCCTTTATATTTAATATTTATAACATTTACTATCTTCGAGCAGACTTACTCTGGTTTCGCGTCAGATGTGGATGATTCTGTGCCTTCTGGCAACCAATAGATGCGACTTTGATTGGGAGCAGTTAAAGTACTATATTGCTCCATTAAGGTTTGAGTTCGATGAGGATCAAAGTTGTAATTAAGCTGTTGTCTCAACTTGCTAACCCTAGCATCAGTTTCCTCCACCTGAATCTTTAATTCTTTTAACTTTGCTTGTTGAGTCAAATGATAAGGCAAAAGTCTCAATAAAGACGCGATCGCACTAATAGCAATAGTCCAGCTCAAAACGAGCTTAAGGGTAATCTCCGCAGTTATTCCTCGATGATACTTCCGATGTTTACGAGAACTACGACTGACTTTTTTTGATCGTTGTCCGCCAGCATTCATAATTGCAGTTGCTTGTCACTAATGAGGACTCCAGATTAGCAGCTTTAAATAATAACCGCCAATCTGAAGCCTCGTCAGAATGGTTAATCCATTCCCTAAAAGTCTTGAAAGAGCTTATTTATAGAGTTCTAGGGATAAGCGCATCGCCATAAATCCAGCAAATAAAGCAACTACAAGAGCAATATAAATTTGAGTGTCTGATATGGACATAGTAATTTTTCTCCTTCCGTTTTAATTCGGATAATAAGATATTCCATCCCCAATTTGCGTCATAATTGACCCCAGACGAAACATCTTGTAACAAGTCGTAGCAAAAATCTCTGAAAGGCTTACCTTGTTTTACTTCTGTAGTTTACCATGTTTTTGCTCGGTGTGCCAAGGTGTGCCAGCATTGGTTTTATAGTGTAGTATACCCCGTTAATTTAATAGTCTATTTTGGGTCTTTCTCTAATGCTGTACTAGCCTGTAGCAATATTTTAATCCAGACCTGCATTACCAGACGATATCTTTCGTTAGCGATAAGTAAGCTCTGAAACGTCGAGAATCCGTTCCCCCCCCTCTAATAGAGTAGTTAATTTAGTGTGTGTACCAGACTACTAGCCCCCTCCCCTAGAAGTAGAAAAAATTTCTGAGGAATCGTTGGGGCGGAATAAGTGGTTATTTTGAGAGGGGTATCGGGTCGATTTTAACGCTCTTCCTAGTAGTATAAAATACTTTAAGAGAATAGATTATGGTGCATAGGAACAGTACTCAACAAGCAAGACTTAATGCAGCAAAGAGTAAGAAGAAAGGAGCTAAGAAGTCTAAAAAGGTGTCTATGTACGTAGAGAAAAGACCTGGCTCTATGGCTGCAAAGCACTTAAGAAGCTTTAGGGGACTAGACCATATTAGGAAGGGTAGGTAGTTGATTGTGTAGGAGTACCTTTTAGAGTACTCCAGACTCTATGTTAGGCAGGTTTAGGGGAACTCTCCCTTATCTGCCAAGGCAAGGCAGGTGTATTGAGCTTCGGTATTGCTGCTACAGTACGTCTGATTGCAGGAATCGCTTGTTTAGTTGCTCGTAGTACTAACTCCAAGCTTATGAGTAAGCAGAGTATGGGTAGGAGTAGCACTAGTGCTGGGATAGCTACAGAATTAGTTAGTGCTGGTGCTTCCTTGGCAGACTCTTCTAGATTAATGAAGTAGTCTACTCGCTGTACTGGTAGATGCTCTTCTGTGTCTACAAAATAGCTAATAGGTGCGGTGGTAGGAGCAGTTTTTACTATTGGGGTAGCTTCTGTTAGCTCGGAAGTTTGGTTATGGCGTTGGTGCTGCTTGATACTGGATATGTACGAATCTTTGCGCCTCTTGTCTCCAGTTACGTGGATTCCGTTGTCAGAGCAGTAGGATTTGAGTTCGGATAAGGAATAAGAAGAATAGTTTTGCATTGTTTTGGGATAGTTAAATGTGTAGGAGGTAGAAGGAGGAATCTGCTGTCTCTCGACTTCTATACTTCTAGTATGCCACACAAAGAATTATTTGTCTAGTATTAATTTTAACCGCTTTTTATTGGCTATTTTATCTTAATTTTCATGGGTCATTTTTTGGCAACCAAATTTTGTGGAGAAGTAAAAATGACCCACGGTCTAACTACTATGCAGTATAGGATACAGCGTTTTTTTATTTTGGGTTTTGGTTGGTGCGCTTCAAGTTTTGTGAAGATAATATGTTTCATCCTGTAATAAGTGCAATTCTAATGTA
Source organism: Cyanobacteria bacterium P01_A01_bin.83 (assembly GCA_039030815.1). Classification (GTDB taxonomy): domain Bacteria; phylum Cyanobacteriota; class Cyanobacteriia; order Cyanobacteriales; family Xenococcaceae; genus Waterburya. The sequence goes on from JBCCDL010000082.1 coordinate 6,952, forward strand.
AGGATACGAAAAGATGAATTTATTTATTAGACAAAATGACAAGCAAACCTGAAAGCCAATTAACACCTGCAAATAAAGTTTTTTTGGATAATAGTGATTGTATAAGAGAAGCAGTTGCAAATACTTTAAAAGATGTATTAGGAAAATTGTTTGAAGAAAACAAAATCTGTGAAGTGGACATAAAAGATTTGAAATTAAAAGGTTTGAATTTTGACTTTAATCAAGACACTATTGATTCCGACCCTCCTATTGCTTGTGAATGTTGCACAAACGGAACTTATTGTTGTGGAGTAAGTTGTTGTGCTTCCCAAATATAAGCCTGATATGCTGTGAAAAAACATATGTGTGCTGTTCAAAAGTAAGTAACTAGAAGGCATAACTCTAGTACTGTACTGAGGTTAGATTTATGTATAATAAGTTTTTTACTATACATAAAAATTAATGCTTAGATAAGAGATTTATCTAAGCATTTCTGTTAAACACTACTTTTCTGATTTTGAAAAATTGGGTTGTCTAAAAATGAGAATCACTACTTACTTGGCTTAAATAAACTGCTTTGATTAAGAGAGTATTCCCCATTAGATTCTGATTCTAAGCAGTTTTCGTTTAAACTTGAACACTTCTTGGAGTTTGCATTTACCTATTAAAAAACCTCCAATATTTCTACTAGAGGTTGATTATTTTTGTATTTATTTGAATGCTTTAAATAAATGCTTATGTTGGAATTGACAATAAACAGTCTAACATTGACAAGATTGAGGAAAAACGTTAAGTGAATTTAAAAAATAAAACTTCCCCCCCCTCCCCTATAGATGTTATCTATAGCTTTAATTAGGCTATATTCTGCTTGATAATTGGCTCTACCGTTACTAAAGAGTCTCCCCTTCTATGCTCTAGCTTGAAGATGTAAGGTAATTGGACAGCAATATCTGTAGTAATACCTTTGAACCTGGATTTAGGTATTTTTAACCATTGTAACTTAGGATTTTTTTTCCTGCTGTTCTTGTCTATGATTGATGTTAAGCATCCTAGAATCCAATTGCTACCATCCCCTTTATGGAAGAGGCAATACATTCCGCTTTTCTTTTTAGTTAAAGTAGACAAATTGTACATAGCTTTGCTGCTAGGTAGTTTAGTACCTGGGAACAATCTATCTCTAATGTCTCTAGCTGTTTCTTGAGTAGCCAATAAGGATGCTTCTTTTTGTGCTGCCACCGTTGTAGGACTAGCAGATAAGAGAGGACGGGAGAAAGGTCTAGTAGTCAGAGTATTAAATGGTAAACAGTCATAAGGGAACTCTTTAGCGTTATTATCCTTATGAACGTTTCTAGTGTTCTCCTTGGCATTAAAAGCTGTACAGGGAAGTAACCACGGTCTAACTCTAGCGTTGGATTGCAAGACTTGAAAATCTTTTACTACGAATCCTTCCTTCTTGTTTCTGGGCAAGAGTAATCTGTAAACGTTAATGGGGGCAGAAGTAGAGTTATATCTAAGAATGTTAGCAATGTGCGGATGAACTTTGTACCCTAGAGCTTCTATATACTCATAACTTCCAATTGGTACTAATAGCAAGTCCTTTTCCCTGTCTTTGAATAGGCTACCCTTAGAATTAAATCCTGTACCTCTTCCAGTGACGGAGTTATACCATAAAAGGTATGCCCACTCTGCCATCCTTCCTTCCGAATCTTCCACTAATATTAGAGTAGAAGGAGCTTTACAATTAAAGTATGAAGCCATCGAATCTCTTAAAGGATAGGCTACTGTAAACGCTTTATGTAGGATGTCTGCCCAATAGCTATGTGTCTCTACCATCTGAGTTAGATTACCCAACCACTTGGGAGTAGGATACTCTAACCCTTGGTCTTCTAAAGGGTCGATATAATAGAATCGACTCTCTATTCTGGATATACCGTACTCTTCCCATACTTTAGGGTCGTGGAAGGCATTGTAGATATTCTGTTCTCTGGACTCTAGGAAAAATGCTAGATGGTGTCCAATGTTCTCCGCTACATCTCCACCCTCCCCGTGGAATCTTGGTTTACAGTAGATTTTTATCTCGTAGCTACGTCCATGCTCGTTAATGATGAAAGTGTGGCAACCATAGCCTACGTATTGACTGTTTTCTTTGTACTTTAGACGCTGGACAATAGACCCCTTGTACTCAAAAGATAAGTCTAATTTAAGCTGTTCCTGCTTTGAATAGGAGTCTATTGGATTGTTACTGTATGTTTTTACTGCGTTATAGCGATTCTCTGTTAGGTCTACTCTTACAACTTCTGCCTTGTAATCTTCTGTGTTAAATTCTCCAGCCTCTATCCTACCTATAACAGAGAAAACTCTTCTTAGGTTACAGTTGGCAGTAGGAAATCGGTAGTATTGGTATCCTGGTTTTATGTGTCCTCTAGCACCGCCTCCAAAACTAGGATTTTTATATACTTCCATCCCTCCAAGTTCTAGCTTGATTTCGGCGATGATTTCTGCTCTTTCCGACTCCGTTTGGTTACGCTTTGACTTATCTTTGGGGCAGTTGATACGTAACACTACCGTATCGAAGAAATTATACTTCTCTTCTGGCGTTCTGCGAGGATTTAGCATCTCTTCCTCTGATAGACATGGGATTCTTGAGTTGTTGTGATACTGAAACTTAGCATCTGGAGGGGTAAACTGATTTTTGTGGACTGAATGCTCTGGTGTTAGTAACGCATTAAGAACCCTTTTTATTTCCCTCGCATTGGAAGATAATTTTTTACCTTCTAGACTGGTCTGATTATTTTGGTCTAGTTTTGATTCCTTGTATGTATTGATGGAAGAGGAATCTAAGGTTTTTGTTGAAAGTGCCATTTATGAAAATCTCCTATTAGTTAAAGTGAATTGGCACTAATAGGCGCGGGCGACGTATCAAAATTTTTTGATATGAGAAGTAAATAAAAGCTACAATGGCTATGACGACCATTTAGTAAAGCGTGGAGTGAATTGGCATTTTCTCTACATAAAAAAGCAGTACCTAAATCGAGTAAGAGGTACTGCTTTTTGTTGGGTATTTACGGTAGTAGAGTAGGGCAATTACTACTCTTAGTAGGCTATAGTTAACTCTCTTTGAACTAAGTAGTTAGATTCGATGGTACTGGGAGAATTACCTACTATGGCTGCTACCTCTACTGGCGTTAAAGGATTTGGTTTATATAGTTGGTGGTTAATAAAGCTGTGGCGCAAAGTTCTAAAGGGTAATTTCCTAGTTAATCTGTCTTCTGCTACCAACTCTGTAATTACTTTATCCCAGGCATGGGTAAGGACGCGCTGTGACAACGGTTTACCTTTGAGTCGGTAGAGATAACCAGTCTTGGGTAGGGTGTCTAGGATGGCTTGTACTCTGGAGGAGATAATAAAGGAGCGAGTTTTCTTAGTTTTAGTCTTGTAGTAAAGAGTCTTTGAACCGCGTGGCTTTACTTTATCTATGGTAATTCTGGAATTAATTATAGTTTCGGCTTGAATGGCTAGGTTTTCTGATGGTCGTAGTCCTAGTAAGTAGTTAATTTGAGTAGCTTTATATATGACTGACTCTACAGAGAAATGTTGCTCTAGTCTTGGCAGGATTATGTCCTCTATTTCTGGGTAACTGTAACAGTCTTTCTTTCTTGGAGTGGGTTTTTGCTGCTGGAGTAATCCAAATTGTTGTTTTAGCTTATTGGAAGGGATGTTAAGGTCGTCCAACTCGGCATAGTACATAGCTCTGCTTAGGTAGCTGTCCCACATACCAATGATGGTAGAGGTAGAATACTGGCGTTTTAAGGCAGGAATAAGCAGGGAATAGTTACTTATGTTGTTTAGTTGGGGATTAGCCTCTAGGAATCGGTCTAGAGGTGATTGGTGATTCTTTATCGTTGTAGGAGATAAAAATTTATTCCTGCGTTTCTTAAAGTTGGCTAGGACATCCTTTAAGGTAGCTACTTTCTTTGGTTGTCTAATAAGTTCTCCGTCTGATATTCCCAAAAAGGCACGGTCTAGTTCTCCCCAAGTGCCTCCAAATTTCTCCTTTGCTTCCTTTCTGGAATATTTCTCTAGGATAAATCTGTGGCTGATTATTTCCTGATGAATGTCTATCTGCTTCTTCTTGGCTTCTGATTCTGGAATATTTCCTAGAGAAAAAGATACTCGTTTACCGTCTTTAACATAGGGGTGTTGGAATCGTATTGTGTAACTTTTCCCTCTTCTGATTAATTTTACGAAGTCTACGGGAGGGAGTGTGATGTAAGTGGAGCTTGGCATTTTTTATTTCTAAGGTGTGCCAAGGTGTACCATTTAGCTGTGATTTTGAAACGGCTGGAATTGTTACGAACGAAGAATTAGGCTTTGGTACACCTAACCTTTTGTAACAAGATGCAACATAATTAAGAAAAGAACTTATGAAAAAAGGGGGTAAAAGTGAGGGAAAATCTTACAATCGCCAGATCTATATTTTAGCGATGCTTAATTAACCTACTTTAATTCAAGTCTAAAATTTTTCGATTCAATTTAACATATACATATACTTAATGTTGCAAAACATAGTTGATTATTTTACCGACGCTGGGGTCGAAGTTTATCTTATCTTGCTGGTACTAATTCTTTTAGAAGCAGTCTTATCAGCGGATAATGCGATCGCCTTAGCAGCGATCGCCAAAACTGTAGTCGATCCCCAAGCCCAGCAGAAAGCCCTCAACATTGGGCTAGTGGGAGCTTATATTCTTCGAATTATCCTTATTTTTGCCGCTACCTGGGTAATTCAATATTGGCAATTTGAATTATTAGGGGCGTTGTATTTATTATGGCTAGTTTTTAATTATTTTCTCTCATCTGATGAGGAGGATGATCCTGAACAACATTCTTTAGGTTTTAAATCGGTGTGGCAAATAATTCCCACTATTGCCATTACCGACCTGGCTTTTTCTCTCGATAGCGTTACCTCGGCGATCGCGATTACCGAAGAAACCTGGCTAATTATTGCTGGAGGGACAATCGGGATTGTAATCTTGCGCTTTTTGGCTGGTTTGTTTATTCGTTGGTTACAAGAATATACTTATCTCGAAGATGCAGGATTTATCACCGTCGGTTTCGTAGGGCTGCGGCTGTTGCTCAAGGTATGGCTACCAGATTACCTAATTCCCGAATGGGTAACGATTGCTGTTGTGGCAATATTTTTTAGCTGGGGATTTTCCAAAAAGGAGAAATTGGAATCTGACAGCAGTGAGTCAACTCAAGGATAAGAGATAGAGATAACTCCTTATCCTTCATAATTGATCGCTCATCCTTTTAATTAGACATAGCTGGTAGATATCCTTCAATCAGCTTACGGTATTCACTTTTTTGCTTGACTCCTTTGACTTCATGTAGTAATTCCTGATCGTGGAAAAACTGTACCGTGGGAGTCCCAGAAACTTGACCCATCTGAGCAATTTCAGGATCGTCTACGATGTCAATCTCAACAAAGTGAATTTTTCCTTCGTATTCTTGAACGACTTTATTTAGAATTGGCGAGAGAGTTTTGCAAGGACCACAGGTAGGAGAAACATATTTCACCATAATTAGGCGATCGCTTTCGTGAAATAGCTTTCTTAAAGCATAACCACCTACATGGCTAGTATGTTCTAAGTTAAATTCAGCAGGGGATTTTGCTACTTCTGGTTTAGATTCTTCTGGGGTAGCTTGAGCCGCTTCTGGCTGCTGATCGTATTCCACAATTAAATTATGCTCACAAAGCCATCTTTCTGCCGCTAACGCCGCCATACA
>JBCCDL010000083.1:0-12686 GCA_039030815.1 Cyanobacteria bacterium P01_A01_bin.83
GTAGGCTACGTAAGAGCAATAGACGGCTCAATAATTGAACTCTGTACGCCAATTTAAAAAAATTATTTTTTAAAGTTACGATTGATTTAGGATATTTATTAATCGTGTTTCATCAAGAAAGCATAAGATTAATTGATTAATTAAATTAAAATAGGTAAATAAATTTGCAAAGTTTTATTTTTAATCCGATCAACAATTGCCAGTTTATCTTGTATATCCAAAGAATTAAGATCAATCTCTTGATCATTAATATATTTCAGCCTGCCAATGGTTATATTGCCTAAAGATTCATCAGATATATTTTTAGAATAGCCATATTGTGCAATGTTATGCTCATCGTACCACCTACTAAAACCTTGATATACAGAATCGCTACTCAGGTTACGACTCTTAAAATAAAGTAAAACATTACTGCCAAAGGCTGTTTGTGGTGTTATTTTTCCCTCTTGGATAATTTTCAGATCATTTGTCCAGTAAGCATGAAGCAAATTTTTGCCAGTAGTGTCATAACCTATCACTAATTGCCCAAAAAATTGTTCTAAAGTAAATTCAGCAAAATCTTGGCAAGTAAGATTGATCCGTGGTCCAGTCCAACCATTATCATCAATTAAACAAGTTGAATAATATCCTGCGTAGTTTTTATTCTGGACTAAGTTGATGTAGTTGTGGAATGTTCCTTCTATTTCGTGAATAGTATTATTAATTGTATTTAATATTTCACTGATTTTTAAATAGCGATCGCGATACGTAGCTATAGCTGTATTCCTAGAATACTTAAGCTGTAAATTATTCATATTTTGTTCAAAATCTTCATGAACAAGATTTAAAACTTGGTTTAAGTTTGCTTCCTCAAGATTAGATAATAGCTCTATGTCCATTTTTTTTAATTCAAAAAAATGAGCATATTTATTTAGGGAAAACATGTTAGCCTTTAACTTTTCTAAGAGGAAATCAATATCTGATTGAGAATAGCGCAAGCCATTAGCAGCAGTATATCCAGATTCAATATTTGAAGAAGTCGCTAAAAAAGATTTTATATGATCGAAAAAAAGATTAGCAATAGTTTTGTTTTGATATATCTGATATTTCAAAGAAACTAAATAATTTTCATTTTCAAAACGAAACTCAAAATACCTATGTTGTTTTTTGATTAGCATTCTAGTTGAAATAAAGCGATCGCTCGGCTAGGGGTCGTTTAATCACTCACCATAAACTCAGGTTAATTTTAATTCACATCAGACGTAGATTATGCTTTTAATCTAAATGGTGATCAATCGACTATAGCTTATTAAGTGGCGAAGTTATTCAAGCCGAATATGAAAGAGGATATGGCAACCGTGTCTATATTGAATCTGATGTTACCTATGAATTCAATGGTAAAGAATATACTGTTTACACTGATTATGCTCATTTAGATTCTGCTGTTCCACCTAAATCTACCCCCACCACTTGAGCGCTCATTTTTTGTGTAACTTTATACTTAGCTTGCTTGACAGTTAGTTATTAAGGTTTTCAGGGAAAAATTGAATTGTTGATGTCTAATTGACTTAGATAATTTCATCAACTGTAAATTGCCTTACGGAGTGCATTCTAAACTATGAAACCTTTAAGCGTCGGTAACGTTGTTAGTGCTGGGTTACGCATTTATCGTGATAATTTCAAAAAATATTATCGTTTAGCATTTATTGGTTATTTGTGGGTATTTGTACCAGCCTTCATCGGAGGTATTATTGGTGGATTTGTCGGAATCAATTTTGCTCAAGGATCTCCTTATGTAGGCTTGCTTATTTTGCTGATAGCTGTTGCTATAGTAGCTCTAATTTACGGTACGGCAAAATTTTACACCTATCAAGCACTGATTTCTCGCTTAGCTTATAGTGAAACTATCGAAAAACCAGAAAGTATTCAAGATGCCAATCGACATGTAAAGGGAAGGATGTGGAGCTTTTTAGTCGCAGCATTACTAGTCTTTTTAAGTCTTTTGCTGGCTTATATCTTGGGCGCTTTAGTAATTGGTTTAGTTATTGGCGGAGTGATAACTACTATTTGGGGTCTAGCTGCTGTTTTGGGAGATTCTGGAACAATTATCGGCACTATTCTATCGATATTATTATCGATCGCCGTATTAGTGTGGTTTTTTGGTTTTTTGTTCAGATTGTTTGCCAGTTTTTCAGTTTCAGAACTACTGTTGGCAACTCAGAATAATGTTACCGCCTTTCAATCCCTCAAAAAAAGCCGAGAATTAACCCAAGGCTATCTCAAAAATCTAATGATGATTTACTTGATTACTTCACTAGTTAGCTTTCCTTTATGGGGTCTTGCTTATACGCTGCAAATGATACCAGCATTTCTGCAAAATACTGATTTAGCTGTTTACTCCACAATACTTACCATTGTGCATCTGGTCTTCAACTTTTTGGCTACAGCTTTAATCATTCCTTTCTGGCAGTCAATCAAGGCAGTAATTTATTACGATTTGAAAGTACGCCGAGAGGGTATGGGCTTGGATCTAAGCAAATAGAATCAATAAAATTAAATTAGCCTAATTGTCCCTTTCTTTTCGCAGTTTATCTAGTTTAAACGTTGGTGGAACAATCTCTGGCTGGGGAGGATTGAGCTGAATCTGCCAGATTTTGATATCTTTTTGGGCTGGAGTATAGCTAGTAGTCCCAGCAGGAACTTTTTCGGCGATCGCAATTCCTCTTTCTAAGGAAGTATTAGCCGCTTGTCTAGCGATCGCTAATATTTGAGCCGCCCACTCATTAACGTCCTGCAATACCCGATCGCGAACTGAACTACTAGGGGGAGCCTGTTTGGCAATCTGAATTGCCCTACTTAGGGCATTAAATGTACCCTGAAGTGCCAACTCATTAGCCTCCCGCAAATATCTTTGCCCATCAATTTCTTGTTGCCAGCGGGCGATACTACTCTGAGCTTCTGCATATAAGGCTCTACCAGAACTAATTTGCTGTGCCGTCTCAATTGCTGCGGGATAGTTATTGATATTGGCAAAAGATTCTGCCTCGTCAAGAATTGGTCGATCTTCGACCCGCTGAATATTGCTGCGCCAACTTCTAATAAAACTCTGAGCTTCACTATAGATGGGGCTATCATCCGAAATTGAGCTAGCTTCAGCGATCGCTCTTCGCCAAGCATTAACATTGCTGCCATAGGATAATTCTCGGGCGCGATTGAGGACTGGTTTATCTTCAATTGTTTTAATTTGTCCCCGCCACTTAGCAATTTCTTCGCGAGCTTCACTGTAGCGTGGATTAGGCTTGGGAATTAATTTTGCCTCACTGACGGCTTTATTCAAATTGGCGATTGTTCCGACCCTAGCAAAATCTCTTGCTTTGGTTAAACGAGCTACGTCTTTAATCTCTAGTTTCCAACGTTTAATTAACTTTTGACCAAGTCGATAGTATTCACTATCTTTTTCCAGTTTTTGTGCCTCTTTAATTGCATCTTCAATGCCAAAAGCAGTATCTAAATTAGCGCTAGCACCAGCATTAGCCAAAATGCGCCAGTCCCGATTACGCTTTTGCAATCCCAAGCTGCGAGGGATACGACCTGTCACCTGTAGTAATTGCTGCCAGTTTCGGTCTTCAATTAATTGCTCGATACTAGCCACTAATTTACTCTTGGCTTCGACAATAATTTCTTGAGCTTGATCGTAGGTATAGCTATTTGGATTAATATCATCTGCCCGATCGATCGCCAAAATTAAGTCTTCAATTCTACCGTTGGTTAGCTGTGTTTTGGCTTTGGTTAAACTAGCATTTTCTTCCTGGGCAACATTGATGTTGTTAATACTCTCTTCATATTTAGTAGTTGCCCAGTAATCATTAGAGCTATCAGTTAAGCGGACTGCCCAGGTAAAGGCTTCATTCCAGTCTGCTTCACGTAATTTATTTTCTACCTGCTCGTAGGTATCTTCTCCTGTAGACCATACAGATTGCCAGTTCTCAATTTTTTCTTCGACCAATTTACTGGCAGAAACATGATTAGGAATTTTTCGGGCTGTGGCGATCGCTTGATCTAGATTTCCTGCCTGAAATTCTGTTTCCCCAATCTCTAGAATCGAAGTTGCCCAACGATCAATGTTGCGGTTAATTTCAGGTCGGAGGGGATGATTTTCAGGAAGAACGGCTACTAGATCGATAGCGGAGAGCAAACCTTTAACATCTTGTTCTTCTGCCGCAGTTTGAGCGCAATAAAGACGAACCGAAGCCGAAGCAATGGGCCAGAATACTTTAGAGCAACTTTGAGTCTTGGGCAATTTTAGCAGCATTGAGGTTGCTCCATAGCCAATACCACCAGAACATAACACTAGCAAGATTCCCCAAAGCTGCCACATTTGCCACCAAGGTCTTGTGGTGGTCGAAATAATAGAGGGGTTAGATTTACTCACAGTAGATACTGGTGGATTTATTGATGATGAAACATTGTCAGGAAAATCCTGAAGACTAGAGCCTAGATCAGGTTGTTGTGGCTTCACACCATTTATATTAGCGCCAGACTGATTCCTTGCTGCGTCCGTGCCAGAGCTTTGTGGTTTTTTGTTGATCGCCATGAATTATCTGATTATGATGCCCGTAAGTTTCAATTGGATTGTTCCCTGTTTTGAGGTCAAATCGTATCTAATCTTATCACTTGATTTTGCTGAGTAAATATCTTAGCTATGTCAGACCAATGAAGATTTAATATTAATCAGCTACCAGGGGCAATTTTTGCTGATTTCAGCTAAAAACGCTATTTTTTGCTCTAATATCAGGTAATATCAGTATTTGCTTTTGTTAACCAGCAAAATTAGTGGATTTCATGACACCTTTCATGTATTTTTATGTCTTTACCCACTGTAAACCTGGAGAGTATCAGCAGCCAAGATTTCAAATTCTCATTAGTCTGGCATTAGCTTTTTTACAATTGCTATTAATATAACTGAGGAGATGACATATTATCTAATTCAGTTAATCAATAAAGTCACTAATACTTCAGCATTCGGTGGTTTTCCAGGGCAATATTCCTCACAAAAATTGATGAGCTACAAATTAAGAGTATTCCTACTTTTGTTTTCGTGAGTAGATTTAAGCTTCCAAATGTTTTGCCAGAGTCCCATTATTCGGTTCTCAAATCAGCGATGAGCTGGTTTAACTGAGTTTCATTAGCTTGATAAACTTCTCCGCAAAATTGACAGATTGCTTCGGCACCTTCATCTTTTTCAATCATATCTTGTAATTCAGCTTCACCCAACATTTTAAGCGCGCCCAAAACACGTTTCCAAGAACAGCCACAGTTGAAACTGACTTTGTAGGATTCAGGAAAAATAAATAGATCCAAATCTCCCAACAATTGCCTCATAATTTCGTTGAGAGTTTTTCCTTCTTTTAATAAAGGTGTAAATCCAGATAATTGAGATACCCGAGATTCTAATAAATTCACTAGGGATTGATCTCTAGCTGCTTTAGGCATAATTTGCAATAAGATTCCTCCTGCGGCGGTAACACCCATTTCACCGACAAAAACTCCTACCAATAGAGCAGATGGAGTTTGTTCCGAGGTAACTAAATAGCTAGCAACATCATCTCCAACTTCGCCTGAAACTAGCTCTACAGTACTAGAATAGGGCTGTCCATAACCGACATCACGTACTACATGTAGAAAACCGTTATGACCAACCGCTTTACCCACATCCAACTTTCCTCGTTCATTTGGTGGTAACTCAACGCTAGGATTGTGGACGTATCCTCGAACTGTGCCGTCTAATCCTGCATCAGCCAAAATTGTACCTAGAGGACCATCTCCTTTAACGTGAATATTCACTCTAGAACCTTCTTTCTTCATGCTAGAAGCCAACAAAAGTGCCGAAGCCATTGTTCTTCCTAATGCTGCTGTTGCTACATAGGACAGTTTATGTCTACCTCTAGCTTCTTCTGTCAAATCGGTAGTAATTACGCCGACAGCTCTAATGCCACCGTCTGCTGCTACCGCTCTAATTAGTTTATCTGTCATTAGTGTTGAATTGGAGGATGAATAATGTGTATTAATATCTAAATGTATATAAATTTATTATTTTTTGCTCCTGATTAATTTTGAGTACTGGTAAAGCTTTAACCGTAATTAACTCTGCCTCAATTAGCTGTGTTGATTACAGCAAGGGGGAAACAGGCAGAACATGACATTGTTAATGTTCCAGACAGCCTTGATTTAAATAATCCTCAATAACATCAGCTTTTTTGCTAGTAAAATCTTCTAATTTATTAAATTTAATTTGCCAAACTAACCATTCAAACTAACTTACGGATTGATGTTTTGCTTTGGTTTCAATGTTACGATTTGATAGATTATAAACTGCTGACTTTATCCTATATATGGTCAAGTCAAGCACTATATTTTCTTAATATGCTTCAATTTATCTTTAAAACTGACTGTCTCTTATGATTTGTAGACGTCTGCCATTAATTATTATTTGTTCTGTACTATCTGCCATAGTCAGCAGCAGTAGTTTAGCTACTGAATCTAATCTGGACGCTCTTGCTCAGGAGCAATCGACAAACATCATAGGGAGTCAATGGGGTCTGCAATCTTTTCAGACTAATGATTCTGTAACCAGCGAAATTAAGGAAGGAACTGTTTCTACCAGATATCAAACAGTATCTCAACTACCAACAGAAAATTCAACAGAAAATTCAGGCAAGTCGGTTGCGGTTGAATCATTAGTTGAAATCAACAAACCTTTATTTATAATTGCTATGGCGGTAACATCGACTATTTCGGTGTTTTTGCTGTGGATTTTATTTAGAAAACCAGTTTCTGGTTCGGAAATTGTTGCTGAATTACCGACTGATAGCGAGGCTAAAATTTCACCAGAAAATGAACCAGAAGCAAGAGAAAAATCAAAAATTAGTTCAGTTTCTGACGAAGTCAACGCAAGCCCCGTCGTTTTAAGGCGGGGTCTCTCTGACTCCTTAATCAAAGAAGAATCTCGCTCTGAGAAAGCTCTCAACCAAGATCTACTTGATGGTCAAACCGATGAGCAATCAACAGTAGAAAAACTATCTCCCAGTAGGAGTTTGGTCAGAATCAATGAGTCCGAAGACTATATCGACGTGGTTTTTGAGCTAACTAAAGATTTGCAATCGAGCGATCGCAATGTTAGACGCAAAGCAATTTGGGAATTAGCCAAGCTAGGGGATTCAAGAGTTATTGCACCTTTGATGGCAATTATGCCCCAAGCAAATTCGGTTGATAAGAGTTTAGTTGTTAAAGCTGTCACCCAAATTACTAAACGTAGCTTTAAACCTGTCAACGTTAAGTTATTGAAGATGCTGGATGACGACAACCCTCAAGTTAGAGTCAACGCTATTCTTGATTTAGCTGCTTTTTATAAGTTTGTGGCGCCTGTGACTCAGCAGCTATGCAAAATGCAGTTAGATAGCGATCCGCAAGTCAGACAAACTGCAAGCAGAGTTTTACAAAACTTGAATCTAAATTATCCTGTCTCGATGACTTCAGATTATGCTAAAAATCAGGTCAGCGACCTGGCTGTGGGCAAAAAAAATCAAGTTAACAAACGTTGAATAAGGAACGAGGAATAAAGCAAAAGATAGTATGCTAAAAATTTTGATCATGTCCACATCTGTGGGAGCCTTGGGTTCGGGACAGGGAGGAGGGGTTGAATTAACAGTACAAAACGTTGTCCAAGAGCTACGGCGACGCGGTCACTTACTAGAGGTAGTAGCCCCTCAAAACTCTAGATTAAATAATATTCCTGTCACCGCAATTGAGGGGAATTTACAGGTTCCTGTGCAAACACAAAGTCGTGAGGTACCGATCACTCTTCCTGATAATTCAGTGCTGGCAAATATGTGGTCTTATGCTCGGCAAGTTCAGCATAACTTTGACTTAATCGTCAATTTTGCTTTTGACTGGCTGCCTTTCTACCTCACTCCTTTTTTTACCACCAAGATTGCTCATATTATTGGTATGGGTTCTATGACTGATGCCAGCGATCGCATAATGCAGCAAATAATCAAACAATACCCTGGTACATTTGGCGTCCATACTCAATCTCAGGCAGATACTTTTCCTTTTGCCCCAGACTGTGAAATTTTGAGTAACGCCATTGATTTGGCTCTTTATCGGTTTAATAACCAACCCCAAGATAGTTTTGCATGGCTGGGAAGAATTGCCCCCGAAAAAGCCCTAGAAGATGCAGTGGCGGCAGTAAATACTACAGGGACACCGTTAAAAATATTTGGCAAAATTCAAGATCAGGCTTATTGGTCGCAAATTTGTCAGCACTTTCCTAACGCCCCTATAGAATATATGGGATTTCTCGATACCCAGCAACTACAACAGCAATTAGGTCAATGTCGGGGATTACTAATGACTCCTCGCTGGATTGAAGCCTTTGGTAACGTGGCAATCGAAGCTTTAGCCTGTGGCGTTCCTGTGATCGCCTATGCTCGTGGAGGTCCTGCTGAAATTGTTAGAGATGGTCAAACAGGCTTTCTAGTTGAACCAGACAGCATTTCAGGATTAGTAAGCGCCATTAACAAGATCGAACAAATCGACCGCGCTGCCTGTCGTCAGCAGGCAGAAACCGAATATTCCCTGACGGTATTAGGCGATCGCTTTGAAGCTTGGTTTGCAAGTATAGTTAATAACTGACCTTAGAATAAGCAACGAACAAGCAATATGTTCAACTGAGTATAAAAATAGTTCAACAAAACCTTTAACCTTTACCCTTTAACCCTTGACCAGCCTTAACAGATCGAAAGCGTGCGTAACATCAGTTAATAATTAAAGGAGTTTATTCTCTCTCTGTTTCTTGACCTTCATCCAATCGAGGATTATCCATTTCTTCCTTAAAACCTCTAATCGTTTTGCCTAAGGCGCTGCCAATTTCGGGAATCTTTTTGGGACCAAAAATAAGCACCGCAACTAAACCGATTACAGCGACTTCAGGTATGCCTAAACCAAACATAATTAAATCTCCTGCACTAAAATCTATTACGATTAATAGCTATATATATCTATAAAGTCAGTCTCAGTATATCGTTAAATTTATATACATCTGTGGCTACTACTATTTAATGGCATAGACCCAGCGTTTTAATAATTCTAATGTTAGAAACTTCTCAACCTTCACTGCGTCAAGAGCAACATCCTTTAATCCATAGACTGAGTGAACGTATTCTCAATTATTGGCAAAAGTATCTATCACTCTCTACTTATACTTTACCCGAAGGACTAGGCTATGTTGAAGGCAAGCTGGAGGGAGAACGACTAAGAATCGAAAATCGCTGCTATCAAACTCCTCAATTTCGCAAGATGCATTTAGAGTTAGCCAAGGTTGGTAACAATTTAGATATTTTGCACTGCGTTATGTTTCCCCGTCCCGAATATCCGCTACCAATGTTTGGCTGTGATATTGTCGCAGGAAGAGGAGGAATTAGTGCTGCGATCGCCGATTTATCTCCTACAAGTCCCGAGAAAACTTTATCTGCTGATTATATTAAGCGGCTTTCTGCCTTACCTCAACCCCAGTTCTCTGAGGTACGGGAATTGCCTACCTGGGCAGATATTTTTTCTGATTTTTGTTCTTTTGTACGTCCCCGCAATGCCACAGAGGAGCAATATTTTTTGGATTTGGCATCTGGTTATCTCCGCATTCACTGTAAACAAGCAGTTGAGTCCACCCCAGTTTCTCCTCAAGAACAAGAGCTTTATTTGGCAGGACAAAGATATTACTGCACCAAACAGCAGCAAAATGATAAAACTCGTCGCGTCCTTGAAAAAGCTTTTGGCGAAGATTGGGCTGATAACTACATGAGCGAGGTACTGTTTGATGTTCCTGAAACGGTCACAGAATCAGTATCGACGGTCAACTCAGCAACTAGTATTTGACAGTCAACAATCTACAAGTAATGCTTAGAACTTTGGGGACGATTTTTGAGCGATGTTTGTAAACGAATATCTCAATTAGCTATTTTTTCTAAATATATCGTTGACAAATGGCGTGAGTTTACTAATTAGTTTGACGCAATGTAGGGCTGTATTCTAATATGGGATTAGTAAACCAACTGTAAGTTAGATTACAGTTACCAGTAGAGAAGAGTTCAGCTTTAGATGGAAATATTGTCTCTTGCTCTCGTACTTGTATTGATTACGGTCTATGACTTGTCTGTTAACACTTGAACCAGACTCAGATTGCAGAAAATGCTAGTATTTTGAAGCAATCAATGCCCAAATAAGGAAAAGAAAAGAGAGATGTAAAAAAAAATTGTGCTTCAATACAAGTCTTTTCCTCAGATAACTTTATCAAGAAAAATTTAGTTCTCACTGCCACTGTCTTTAATTATTTAAAGCAGTGCTTTTTATTTTCTGACTTAGGTTAATACCTGCCACATAACTTGAGGATGATACAGAGATAAAGGCGATCGCAATGAATGGGCAACTTCTAAGTATCTTAAATGTAAGCTAGGTTCAACAGTAGATTTACTCAATAACCGATTCATATAGCTTGTCATGATTTTGCCAAAGATACCAGATTGAGGCTGTTTAGCGCCAACTGTACTAGGAAATCGCGAGTCTTGGTTAGTAGCTAAAGTCCAGTGCAGTGAGTTGCTTTTTGCCAATTGTTGCTGGAAGCGATTGTTGTCTAACTTATTGGGGGAATTAGCTAGCCAAGCCTGTAGAGTTTTTGCTCCTAAAGCACTAACCGTCATTCCCTGTCCGTATACAGGACACAAAGCACAGACAGCATCGCCGATGGCAATTATACCAGCAGGTAGGGTAATTTGCTCATAATTTCGCTGGCGGTTAGCGGTGGCACGATGAGCATAAATGGGAGAAGTGGGGGTCGCCTTAGCGATCGCTTGGTAAAAATCTGGCTGTGCCAAGCTGTGGGCAAATTCGAGAAAACCGCGATCGTCTAAGGGTGGAAAATCTTTTCCGTAACCCCCCAAAGTAGCAATCAATTCATCGTTTTCAATTCTGGCTAAATATCCTAAGCGAGTATCATGGGGTGGAGTTTGGGAAATTAACAGTACTTTCCAATTAGGCTTAAAATTATCTGGTAGCCGATAGCGACGAGTAGCATATCCTAAAAAAGGATTAATTATCGTTTCGGGTGCAGGTGTCTGACCAATCTCTTGTAGCCACTGATTAGCTTGAGAACTTCTACCGCTAGCATCAACTACTAGATCGGCATTTATTTGTTCCTCCTCATTTAGTTGAACCCCCCTAACTTGATTTGAGGCTTCATCATAGACTAATCCCGTTACCTTAGATTGCTGACGAATTTTTATTCTGGGTAACTTGACTAACTCCTGGCGAATGATCCATTCCAAAAGATAGCGACTACAGGTAACAGAAACAATATCAGAAGGTTCTGGTGTTACAATTCCCCAGTGTTTCTCGAAGTAATGGTGAAACTCCTGTCCCCAGTCAATACTCAAAGCAGCGTTATCTCTCAACTCGGCTTTAATACCAGGAAAAAACTCTTCTAAAAGACGATAGCCTTTAGTCAGCAAAACATGAGGTTGAACTGATTGGGGTACTCCTCGGCGTGCTTGAGGAGTGGGAGATAGTTCGTCACGTTCAACAATAATTACCTGCTGAAAATAATCAACTAATACTCGCGCGCTGATTAAGCCTGCAATACTCCCGCCAATTACAATAACGCGATTGCCGAGAGATTTGGGGGAATTTTTCTTTACTTTTGTCACTTTTTTTCCAGCAGTATTTATACCTAGCTTTATCTTGCAAAAATTGAGATGTAAAATGCAAGGAGAAAGCGATCTATAACTGTGGTGATAGCAAATTAGGTTTGCAACTGTCTCATCTTTTGCAGCTTGAGTATCGTAATACAGAAAGTAAGCCACAGGAAGCCAATACCATAACCACCAATAATATCTGTGGGCCAATGTACCCCTAAATAGAGGCGACTAACACCAATTACACCAATCAAAATTATGGCTATGAAATAAAAAAGTAAAGATAAATGAGGGAAACGGGTGGCAAAAAGATATGCCAGAAATCCATATAAAACAGTTGAACCTAATGCATGACCGCTAGGATAACTAAAGGAAACTTCTTCAATGGCTGATTGCCAAAGATCGGGACGTACCTTACCAAAAACCGATTTCAGCCCATAGCTGAGAATTACACCGCCAGCACAGTTAATCACGAATGTTTTGGCTTCTGGATAACAGCGTCGCCAAAGTAATAATATTAATGCCACTGCTGCAATTACGCTCACTACATCGGGGTCATTAAGACGAGTAATGATTTGCATCAGGCGATCTAGGACGGGATTCGCCCAGGAATGAATCCAAAGCAAAATAGTTTGATCGAAAGCAAAAGCTTCTTGCTCTAGTACCTCATCGGAAATTTCAGCAACAACATAGGTAATGAGTAAACAACTAAATAATCCCGTTATTCCGACAGTGGCAATTAAAGAAGCTATCTTGGGATTAACTGTGCTGCGCCAAAATTTAGCTAGTTTTAATAACTGAATTTGCATCGTCAAATATATTCAAATAGATTTACTCTTGCTATCAGCCAGATGTTTAACAAATTTTCAATTGGCAAAATCCTGATGATTTTTCTTCGCCTGAACTGCATATTAGCTTAAACTAAACAGCAATTGAGTTTTAAATTATTGATTAAAATCTTGA
>JBCCDL010000084.1:0-12661 GCA_039030815.1 Cyanobacteria bacterium P01_A01_bin.83
ATCGAATCTTGGATTTTGAATTAAATAGCGATCGCTTGGACGTTTCGGAGTTGTTGAAGCTTTCTGATTATATTTCTGGCGATCCAGTCAGGGATGGTTACATAACGGTTGTTTCTCTGACAGAGGATAGTCTAGAGGTTCAGTTTGATGACGATGGTATTGGGGGGAAATCAGGAAACATCCTGGCGATTTTGGAAAATATCGACTTTCTGGCTTTCGAGAGAGAATTGCCTAATCAATTTATCTTCATGCCAACAGAGTTTTGAATGGGTAGTGGGTAATGGTGACAAGTTAAGGGACTGCGCTGTTTGTCAACTGGTTTTAAGTAGCAAGTAGCAATTATGTATAGCGATCGCATCTAGGTGATTTTTACTCTAATTATAATGTGTCAGAATTCAAACTCTGACACATTATATAGCTGCTTAATATCTTGAAGACTGAAATAATGCGATGCCTACGGCTAGCTTCGCAATCGCTCTTTTGGGAGTTAGGCTGTTTGGTTGAGGCTTAGGGCGATCAGAACTTTAGATTTTTGGTTAATAAATTATTGAGATGAGCTTTTCTGCTGTTTAATTTTATCCTGTAAATCAAGCAGGTTACTGTTTATTGTCTGAGTATTGGGATGTTCTTCTCCCAGTAGCTTTTTATCCATCTCCAGAGCTTGTAGGTAAAGAGGTTCGGCTGCTTCATATTTTCCCTGTGACTCGTACAATCCAGCCAAATTATTTAAACTTATTGCTACATCGGGATGCTCTTGTCCCAGTAGCTTCTTTCTCATCTCCAGAGCTTGTAGGTAGAGAGGTTCGGCTGCTTCATATAGCCTATAAGTAACCTGAATTGTTTTCTAAATATTTAAGGATATTCAACATCTATCATTTTGTGTCAAAATTAAACTTATGACACATTAAAGTTGTGCTGTGACGATTGCATTACTGAAATTCCAGCAACTCAATACATACTGGGAAAACTCGATTTAACCGACAATTATTGGGGATATAAGCCTGGTTTTACTTCTTTTGAAGAGAATTGTCTTTTACTAATAAAAGCTGCTAAAGAGCATTTAACAGCCTGCTGAGAAAATATGTGTCAAAATTAAACTTATGACACAACTAGTCGGTAATATGTTTGCTTTGGTTAAGAGGAAAATCATAAAGCGATCGCTCTACTTAAATTAAGGCTCTGTTTGATAAAATGTGCCAATTTTTAAGTTATGACACATTTTATAGATTTTGCTCTGGCTATATCTAAAATTCCGCAGCCAGGGTGGTTAAGACAAAATCATTAATAATTTCATGTCCTGCTACAGTAGGATGAACCTCATCGAAAAAGAGGTACTCGTCAACATCGGCACCAACAGTAGGGGTTAAAGTTGCGGGGTCTAAATAAGGATCGCTGACATTAGTAAAACCATAATCACTAGGGTTTTCTAAAACATCATCGAACAGAAAATCGAGATCGAGAATAGCGATCTCAGCACCAGTAAGAGAATCATTTAGCTCATTAACAGTTTGTTCTAAAAGTCCGTTGTGAACTTCAGTTAAATTGGTCAAAGAATCAGCTAATTCTGCTGGAGTTGCGGGAAGTTCACCTAGATCTGACAAATTTGGAACTAGGAAATCACGCGCCCCAATATCGTACAGTGACTGTATTTCTGATTTTAGGTTATTAACAACATCTTCAGGATTAACACTAGGATCGCTGTAATCATTTGTACCTCCTGCAACTATATATAGAGCATCAGAATCGGCTGTTTGCTCAAATAGCTGATGGTCATCAACAAACCACTCTACTTGTTCTTGTATTCCTGGAACTAAATCTCCCAATTCACCAGATCCTCCTTCTCCAGTTTGCGCGCCACCAAAAGCAAAATTAATGCTTTGATCTGTGGTATTGCCGTCAAAATAGGGGCTAACTTCTAAATTCGGCTCATCTTCTAAACTAACGGTTAATGGAAAATCAATCTCACTTCCAGGAAAAACTACTGAAAGCTCAGTAGAAGGAGTCAAGTCGATATCTAATTCTGCTGCTAATTGTTCTACCCACACCAAACCATTAGTAAAACGCCCTTCAAAATATGGTGGACTGACTGGAGTAATTGGAGTATCTAAATCCAAAGCATCGCCGAATAGTTGTAGAACTTTAGTAGTATTAAATATGTTTCCTGGATCGGCTAGGCTATCACTGAAAACGTATAATCGCTCAAAAGCTGGTAGTTCGATTGAATCAAGCTGGCTATTATCTGAGCCAAGATCCTCGACATCTGTAAGACTTGGATTTGAATTAGTTTCTATCATGTCTGCAAATATGATTGTTTTCTTACTACTAAAAAAACAGAGATATTTAAATACCTTTAGTTATAGTTTGATGTTAATACGAGGCAAGGATTTTGAGCTGGATTATCCTAGAAATTATGTAGCTTGCGATTACCTTTATATGATTATATGAAAACAATATCAATTAACAAATCAGCAGATTGCGATCTAGCGCAAGTAGTTGACTTAATGACACTAGCTTTTAGTGCCGATGCCTTTGTCCGCTGGATGTATCCTGACCCCCAGCAGTATCTTAAATGTTTTCCTGACTTTGTCAGAATCTTTGCTGGTAAAGCATTCGAGCAAAACGCTGTCTATCACACTGACAATTATTCAGGTGCAGCTATTTGGTTTCCTCCTCATAGCAAACCAAACGTTGATGCTCTAGCAGAATATCTTCAGCAAACTATATCTGGGCAGCAACAAGAGAAAGTATTTGCTATGTTTGAGCAGACGGATCACTATCACCCTAATGAGCCTCATTGGTATTTAGGTATGTTGGGAGTAGACCCTTCTCGGCAACGCCAGGGCTATGGTTCAGCTTTGCTTCAGCTTATCTTAAAGGAATGCGATCTCGCAAATCAACTTGTCTATCTTGAATCTTCAAGTCCAGGTAGCGCGTCTGTTTACCAACTTCAGGGTTTTGAGATGTTAGAAACTATCCAAATTGATGACTCTCCTCCACTTTTCCCTATGGTGCGCTATCCCAAGTCAACAACACAGTAATTTAATTTCTTTCGTTTTACATTGATATAAAATGTGTCAACTATTGATTTCTGAAACATTTTTGGTTTTACTGTTTTGATAAAAGCGATTGCGAAGCTAGCCGTAGGCATCGCTTTTCTGGATCAAAGTTATAGCATTTAACCTGATAAAGGTTTCTTCATGCTTCTCCTAAATTTGTGTATCAAAAATAAACTAATGACACATTGCTAAACTTTTTCCAAAGGATGATGTGGTTGAGGCGGTAATTCTATTTTAATAGTATCGTCAATAGATATTTCTCCACTAGTCAAGACAATGCCCATAATCCCAGCCTTGCGAATAATATTACCTTGAATATCTTTATCCAATACTGCCGCTTTTAAACCTGCTTGAATGCTGTTTAATTGACCGCAGGGATTACGCAATCCTGTAACCTGAATTATGGCTTCCTTTCCGATATGCAGCTTGGTATTGGTTGGCAGATTCAACAGATCGATCCCCCTAGTCGTGATATTCTCTCCCATCTGTCCAGGTAAAATATTAAACCCTGCATTATTCAGCTCGTCGTGTAATTCTGCATGAATAAGATGTACTTGTCTGAGATTAGGTTGATTAGGATTTTGAGCCACACGAGATCTATGTTTAACTGTCACTCCACAATGGGCATCTCCTACAACGCCTAAACCTGCTAATAGTTGAATGCTGTCTTGATTTAATTTGCTGAGTATATGATTCGCGCTGAGGCTAACTGCAACTACTTTTTTCATTATTTTTGTTCCTCAAACATAGTGTATCGATTTTGTTAATTAATAAAATAAATATTCTGCATGATTATTATTACTCTTTTCTGGTTGGCACAGTGCTTGATAAATAATATAATCTCAACTTCAAAGATTACTATAGCGTTACGGATTTAGTTTAGGGCATTCTACCTATACCTAAGAGCGTAAATTCATCGATGCTTCTTGTTCCTTGTTCGGGATAGCTAAACTTGTTCTAATACAACTTTGTACAGATATATACTAAAGCCTACCTTTTGCTCTTGTTGGTTACAGTATTTTGAATTCAGACACCTTTTAATATTCGTACTATATTGTTTATTGTTATCTAAACTAAATAGATAATTATCATAGTCTAGAGGTTCATTTTTTTTAATACCTTAATTGCTAACTCAATCAGTAGCTACAGACTAGATAAATTCAATATTAGGCTGACAACTAACATAAACCATAGCTACCTTATAGCAATATGCTATATTTGCTTAAAATCAAGTGTAATAAATCGGAGCTTTTTTATATGACGTGTAAGCACTATATATAAAGGGTTGCGCCAATTATTATCTAGAGTCATTTAACTTCCTATAAGGGTAATTATCGGCAATAAGTAAAAAAGCATCTACAACGTCTACATCGTTATACTAGTAATAGTAATAAAACAGCAAAATGTCGGATAAAAAGTTATCAGGACTAAGTCAGGCTAGCAACAAGAAAAAGCAAGAAGCCCTGTTAAAAACGGAGCAAGCGATCGCTAAATTAAGTCAGAATAACAACAAGATTACGGTTCGCTCAGTGGCAAAAGAAGCAGGGGTTTCAGTTAGCTATATTTACAAATATCCAGAGTTGTCATATAAAATTCAGCAACTACGAGAACAGCAAAAATACAGTTTAGTGAAAGGCGAGCGCTCAATTGCAGACAGCGAACAGATTAAAAAGCTACAGCAAGAAAAAGCCAAATTAGCTCGACAAATAAAAGAATTAAAGACTATCATTGACAGTAAACTTACAGGTAAAAGTTCCCTAGAAAACCTCCAGAAAGAAAATACTAGACTGATATTAGAGAACCAACAGCTCAAGAGAGAACTAAAATATGTCAGAAAAAATCTCACAGAGGCACGAGAATTTATTTTAAGAGGAGATTACAAAGAACAAAAAGAGTCGGAAGTTTTTCTGGAGTCCGAAATAGTACGGCAAATTTCTGATGAAACATTATAAATGTATTCGCACACTTTCGGATTAATTACAATTCAAGTATGCATAGATACAATCGTATGTACGTTGTCTGTCGAGTTTAAAAGGAATAAAAACAGGGACAAAACTGCTGGGGACTCCTGTAAGGTAGTAGAGGTGAAGAGTTTGCAGGTCTTGCATCAGTTAAAATAAAAAACTGTCATTCATACTAATGCGATCGCTATTGAGCTAATAGCGATTCCCTCTTTTCTCGTTTAAGTTAGCTCGCAAATATTACCAAGATTTAATTTGCTAGAGCAGCTAATGATAGATGTGAGTAAGTTTTCTGGTTGAGAGTCATAGCAATTTTCTGGCTCAATAGTTGCTCCAAAAAATTGAACTCAGAAGTAAACTTATGTATCTATTTTAAATATATAAAGCATAAAGTGATAAATTAGTAATTGAGGTCGATAAGACTTACCTGACAGAGATTACAGGTTTATTCCAATTCAATTAAGGAGGCTAAAAATCTGTTTCATCTAATATCTGTCTCGTTAAATAAAAACAGTGACACTCAACTAAAGAGCTGATACTTTCTCATTTGGAAATAGGGGAGATAGCCTACTGAATATTTGTATTCAGTGTAACTCCAAATTGACTTAATTATTAAGAGGAAGTCTCTCAGTGGTTTTAGCTTGGGTGTTATTGTTTTGAGAGAAATCATAGTCACTTCGTTTTTACGATCAGACCCTTTTGTCCATCACAATCTATGTCTGTTTCTCCTGCTTAAAAAATTACCTCACTCGCTGCAAAAGTTTTAGAGTCAGGCTGGTTCTAAAATATTTTAATAGTCTTAACTATTAGTAATTTCTTTAGGAAACCCAAACAACAAACCTGCTGATTATAATTTACCAGATACTGCGATCGTAGTTCCTTTTGCACCTCATCAAAAACTAATAGATAGAGCAAGTTTAGTTATTACTCATGCAGGGATGAACACAACTTTAGGGGCATTGAGTAGTGGAGTTCCTATTGTCGCCATTCCCATTACGAGTGAACAGCCTGGAATAGCTAACCGTATAGCAATGACAGGGGCAGGTGAAGTAATAAAACTCAAAAAATTAAGCGTTCCTCAACTAAAAGCTACTATTGAGAGAGTATTGACGGAAAATTCGTACAAGCAGAACGCGGATAGGCTTCAAGAAGCTATTCGTCAAGCAGGTGGCATTAGAAAAGCTGCTGATATCATAGAACAAGTTTCTGCCACGAACAAGCCTGTAGTTACTTTTTGAGTCAGAAATTTTAAAAACCCTATCAAACCTTATCAATATCCTCTTAACTTGCTTGCTTCTGAGTTGGTTTGGTTTTCAATGTATCAAACTTGGTTGGTACAGCCATAGCAATCCGTTTCTTAGACCAATTGCATCTGTTTTACTGAGAGTTGAAACTGGGTCTGAAGAGAATTTCTCATTTAGGTTCAATCTATTTGATTCTGAATAATTGCCATAATTAGCGATCGCTCTATGGACTCGCTACAATTTTATTACAAATCCCGCATTCTTCTATGGAATTGCGATCGCTGGTTAAAATTAAATCGAGTAAAGAGTTAACAAAGGTCGAACCTTTAGATATTCCTGATTTTTTATTACTGAATAAACCAATTTCTACTATAAAAGTAGTACTTGCTCTATTTTAGAGTGTTTTGTGCGGGTATTAATTTACCTGCACTTTAATTAGTTTTTCAATGGTTCATTAATTTGAATCCTGACAAGAAGATTCACGGCTTAATTTTTTGTTGATAAATCAGCTCTCAGATAAGCATCTAGGGTTAATTGGGGTTTTTTGCAAAACCCCTCAAGATTTAAGCGATCATATTTTTCTTAAAGCTTTAAGTTATTGTAGTTGCCGTTTGTTTGATCAGAATCAATATTCCGTACCATATTTCTATGACCAGCACAGTCACAACCGTAAAGTTGAATCGCCATATCTCCTTCTCGATCCATTTTGGCGGCGGTTTCAGCATCATAAGCGCTACAACTACAGCCTACAAAAGGATAATCTGTCTCACTTTCGGGAATTTCAGCGAATTGACTATCAAATTCAGGAGCAGTAAAAACATACTCTTTGGCACTAACAGAATTAGTCCCTAATAGAGAAATCACTATCGAACCAGAACAACCTAAAGTAGTAAGTAATTTATTATTCATAATTTCTTTGGTCAAAATCAAAAGTCAATTATATCCTGCAAAAATTAATCTTTAAATAAATGAGAATAATTTTAAAAAGCAGCAACTAATTTTCTTACGGTTCCCATAAGAACACGACTATAAATTCCCAATCATTCATCCCTCATACATGCGGCATAATACTAAATCCTGTTTACATACAATACTTAAAATTTTTGTGAGGGCGTGACGTGCAAAGGGGTTTAACCTGGTTTTAGACTTCCAGTTTAAAAGTAGATTTTTAAAATCGGATTTGGTATAAAGCCTTTGTTCATCCCCTTATAAGTCGAACTCAATTTGAGGATGAGCAAATTCAAAACCAGCATCCTTTATCTTTTGGTTAGAAAGCTTCATATTATAGCTGCGACTTGAGGGTTGTGAACTATCCCAAGTTATAGGAGGTAGATTGTGGGTTTTAAATAATCTATCTAAAAACTCTTTCATCGTCATAAATTCATCACTGCTTAGATGATAAATGCCCTGTAGCGGCTGGTCTTTAGCAAAGTCGATCGCCCGTACAATATCATCGAGATGAACCCAGTTAGTGTAATTTTCTCCCGTCCCTGGACGGGTTTTTCCCGCCGCACGTCCAAAAATCTTGATCAGTTCTCTACCTGAACCATAAATACCTGATAAACGAAAGATACAGGTCTTATACTGGCTTGGGGAAACCGATAATAATACCTGCTCAGTTTGATGTAGGATTTGGCTATATTCATCTACTGGGTTTACTGTGACGGTTTCATCAACAATATTTCCACTCTTATTATTGATAATGCCATAGCTGCTGGTATAGATGAGTTGTCTAACTCCTGGGGTAGCTTTAATCGCCGTTACTAAATTTTGTGCCGTTTCCAAATAAGCTTGACGATAAATTTCAGGAGTGCGCTGTTTGGAGGCGACGCTTAGTAAAACTACGTCCTGATTTGCTACTACTTGTTTTAAACTGGCTAAATCATTGCCTGTTAAAACAGTAACCTGAGATGATATCTTCTGCAATTCTGATATTTTATCTGAGGTGGTTGTCGTTACGCTTACCTCATGTCCTGCTTTATGCCACAGACGAGACACTGCACTGCCAACATAACCACCACCAATAATTGCTAATTTCATAATCTGCGCGAGCTTAACTTCAAAGACTGAGACTAATGAGATTGATAGCTGCGATCAATAATCCAATCTTCCTGAGCAAATCGGTATTCTGCTTTAGTAATTACGTTTTGTTCCAGCAACCATCTTAATCTCTCGGTTTGTTGCTGTAGATTATGATTATGATTAATATAAAAATATTTTTCTCGTAAATATTGTTTGCGATACGACCAGAGTTGAGCTAAGAATTCCTCTAAAGTATGGCGATTTGGTTGATCCCGAAAGAAAATAACTTTTCGGCGATCGCAAGTTTCGAGAATTATGTAGTTTTGTTGCACAAATAGATATAAAATTCCTGAGATCACAGCCACGATTAGAGGAAATAGCGCATACTCGAAACCTCGATCGAGCAGAAAACATTGCAACAGAATACAAATAGCAAAAGTTAACATTGCAACCGATACAAAAAGTAACTTGGAGTTTCGTCGGCAGCTAACTTTAGCCTCTCCTCTCAAGTTCTCATAACTAATATAGTTTTCGTGTTCCCCTTTAATATCCTTGAGATATAGCTTTAGCTTATTTGATAATAAAAAAAAACTCCTTTTTTCTAATAACTTTCTCTGATGTAATTCCATTTATAGATCTAATTATTATCCCTCTCTTAAAATCTATCAGGAGATCACCTAAAAAAGACAAACTTAATTTTTATTTAACTCCCTCCGTTCGCAACACATTGAATCAGGATTTACAATAAAACTTAATATAACGTTGATAATTAGATGTAAGACGTATAAGCTGTTTTAGTTCGTAGCTATTAGCCGTTAGCTTTTTAAATATTAATATCCAACATTTCCCCAATTTAGACCTTAGTTGACCAACATCTTTAATATCAGGTAGAGCGGATAGATCTGTAGTTTAAGATTAAAGTCGCAAATTTATTAGTAATCAGCATCATCAGTGTATGTTAATAGCTATTTTTTGATACTGACTTTAATTGATTGGGCTTTTAAAAATCAACTATATGTTACAAAATGAAAATTATTGCCTATATATATAGCGATCCACTTCTAGAATCACCTCCCGAGCAAAATATTTGGGGATGGGAAATTGATCGGGTTTATCAGGATTGGGGAGAGTATCAACAATTAGAACAGTTAATTGCAGATTGTCAGTCAGAACAACCCGATTATTTATTAATTCGTCGTCTCGAAGAATTAGGAGAGAATCTGCAAATTATTGGCGATCGCCTCAGTCAATTAGAGTCTTTAGGGATCAAAATTATTGCCACAGAACAAGACTATAGTTCCCCTCAATGGGAGCAGCTTGATCCTCAAGAACTTAAGCTTAATTTGAGTAATTTACTACAGCAAATTCAACATAACAAAAAACGGACTCGCCTCGAACAAGGACATGCCCGCAATCGTTTAAAAATTACGCCTCCACCAGGCAAAGCGCCCTATGGATATCGTCGGGGACAAGGTCGGTATATTATTGATAAAAGTACAGCCCCCGTAGTCAAAGATTTTTTTGAGAGATTTTTGCTGTTTGGTTCTTTAAGAGGGGCAGTGCGGTATCTAGAAAAGCGTTATGGCAAAAAAATTTCTCCTGCTACTGGACGTAATTGGCTGAGTAATCCTGTTTACCGAGGCAGTTTAAAGTATAAAAATAGCGAAGTTATTTCTCATACCCATGCACCGATTATTGATGCTGAAGAAGCGGCGCAAATAGATCGACTATTACGCCGCAATCGTCGTTTACCTAGTCGTACTGCCAGCGCACCTCGTTCCTTAGCAGGATTAGTGAGTTGTCGACAGTGTCAGTTAAAGCTAAATATTACACGGGTTACTCAGCATCAAAAACAGACTGAGTATTTATATCTGCGTTGCCCCAAATGTCCTCAAAGTCCAAAATGTAAAGCGATCGCCTATCAAGAAGTATTAGACCAAACTATCGCTAAAATATGCGTTGAGCTTCCTCTGGCTGTAGCTAAATTAGAATTACCAAATCAAACAGCTATCGCCAAAACTATTCAACAAGAAATTACGCAAAAACAAACCATAATTGAACAGCTACCAGCATTATTAGCACAGCAAGTATTAGATCAGCAGACTGTTGATTTGCGCAACTATAAACTAAGAACTGAGATCGCTCAACTGGAAACAAAAATAGCGCAACTGCCACCAGGAAATCTACAGGCGATCGCTCAGGCTGTTTCTTTACCACAATTTTGGTTGGATCTTTCAGAGGCAGAAAGACGCTTTTATTTTCGTGAATTTGTCAAGCAAATAGAAATAATTCGTAATAGTTATCAATCTTGGTCGCTGGAGTTAATTTTTATTTTCTAAGTAAAACTCTTCAAAATCTAGTAAAGTAAAGGCTTTATAAGCTAAAGATAATCCATAAGATAGTGATGTTTCAATATATCCAAATAGCTAGTTGACAAGATATTTCATTAAATGTATTGTCAATAGTCAGAGTATTAATAATAATTATTTCTGATATGAAGTCTATAGAGTTATTTATAACATTAGGATTAGCAGCTACCGTAGGTGTTTCTAGCACTGTAATTGCTGAAACAAATGAACAGCTAACAGTTGATCCACAAGGTTCCTCCACGCTTCTTGTTGCCCAAGGTGGAGAAGGCGGTGAAGGTGGGGAAGGCGGAGCAGAATTAAGCCCTGGAGAACAAGCCAATGCAGACTTCCAAGACCAAATTACTGGTGAGCAACTATTAAGTGAACTCCAAAATGGTGGTTACGTCATTTATTTCCGTCATGCTCAAACCGAAAAAGACTATGCCGATCAGGTAACAGCAGATGTAAATAATTGCTCTACCCAGAGAGTACTTAGTGAAGCAGGCTTGCAACAAGCATTGACCATTGGTGAAGCATTTGAATCTGCATCAATACCTATTGGAACAGTTACTTCTAGTGAATACTGTCGTGCTTGGTCAACCGCGGCGCTGGCTTTTGGTGATTATGAAAAAGATCCTGCCCTCAATTTTCTTCCTTTTGAAGACTATACTGATGCCCAGGTAGAAGAAATGAAAGCCAATGTTACACCTTTGTTAACTGCTGCCCCTGCTAGTGGCACTAATAATATTATTGTTGGTCATGACGATATATTTGAATCGGCAACAGGCATTTATCCCGACCCTCAAGGAATAGCTTATGTTGTCAAGCCAGATGGCAATGGTAGCTTTGAAGTGGTTGCCAATATGTTGCCCGAGGAATGGGGAGAACTTTAAATGATGTCTTTGACCCAATAACCAATGGAACCTTGGGTGGGAATGTCGACTCAAATAAATGTACATATTTGCTATTATGTACAAAATAGTCAAAAGCTAATGGTTATGAAAAGCTATACCTTAACTCAAACTCGTAATAAACACGGCGAAGTATTTGACAAAGCTACGGTTGAACCAGTGCTGGTAACAAAACAAAAGCGTCCTAGCCATGTTATTCTCTCCGCAGAAGCTTATCAGCAATTGATCGACAGACTAGAAGAGTTGGAAGATCTCAACTTAGGTAAAGCAGCACAAACAGCTTTAAATAATTCTTCGATGGTTGGCAGTGAAGAATTTACCGCTACCCTGAAGAAATTAGCTAATGGCTAAATTAGATGGATTAGAGGCAGTTTTGGACTTTCTCCAAGGTTTGCAACCAAAGGTAGCTGCCCAGATTGCCAAAAAAACATTATCTTTAAACATCGATCCTTTGCCTGCTGATAGTAAACAATTGAAGGGATATCCAGGTTATTATCGGGTAGACAGTGGCGAGTATCGTATAGTTTATCGCTTCAAATCAAAAGAAGATCTCGTCGAAGTGATTCTGGTTGGCAAACGCAATGATGATGACGTATACAAAAAACTAAATCGTCTGCTGAAATAATAGATCAACTTTTATGGGAAAATAGATATTGCGAGCGCTCAAAAGCTTTAATACACTGATAGCTTACAAGTAATATAGTATTAATTTGGCATTCATGAGCAACCCGTTATTTTAGATAGCCTATTAGTAGCAGTTTCGCGAGATTTATGGGCAATTAGACGTATTTTGGCGACTATTGTCGTGATGTATAGCACTACGCATTATGGTGTTTGACATTTTTATTTCATCCCTCATCCTTCCGAACTAATAACTTAACTTGTCCTAACTAATCTACGTACTGCGATATTATGTCATGCAAGGCAAAAAATGGGCTAAATGGGTTTTGATTGCCATCTTTAGTATTCTTTTTATAGTATGTCAATCCTTTATTTTTGGGTAAAAGTTGACTAAGCTTTAAGTGATCCAAGATATAACCAGAAAAATTTGAACGTAATTGTTATTGGCGGTGGTGCTGCGGGTTTTTTTGGCGCGATCGCCTGTGCTGAAGCAAATCC
>JBCCDL010000085.1:0-12648 GCA_039030815.1 Cyanobacteria bacterium P01_A01_bin.83
AAACTAGCTATAGCTCCCGATTTCTCCTAATTACACAAACGATAACACTACTAAATTGAGTGGACGGCTCAGAAAGTAAAAATTTCTGTATCAACCTTTCAGTAAGGAATACATGATTCTGGCGGCTAGAGGAAGTGAGCTAGATACTGAGCTATTTAGAACCAGTTAATGTGCATGGATAATTTTTACTAAGATCGAGAAACAATCCGAATTAAGTTTTCTTATAAGTGTTCTGTTTACTATGCTTGCGAGCCAGATTCGCGGTAGTGAAGTGAATAGTAAGAAACTGGATTAGTAAAATGCCTAAGAGAAAAAGTCTGCAACTCTCCGCAGAAGGCTGGAGACAAATTGAAAAAGCAAGAACCAAGAAAGGTTGGGGTACGCAGGAAGAAGCTTGGTGCGATTTTGCAGGTGTTAGTCGAGAGACTTTAAAGCGTTTTCTTGCTAAAAAAGCAATTCGTCAGAATAATTTCATTGCTCTTTGTCGAGAGGTGGGAATTGATAACTATCAAGATCTTGTTACCAAACCCCGTATCGACCTTAAAACCTCTCCTAGAATAGATAAAAATAATTTCTTTGGGCGAGAGCAAGATGTTACAACTCTCACTAGATGGATTGTTAAAGAAAATTGTCGCTTTCTGGCAATTACTGCTTTTGGTGGCACAGGAAAAAGCAGTTTAGCTAAAAAGTTGGCAGTCGATCTAGAGAAAGAGTTTGCTGGGATTTACTGGATAGATCTGCGTAATGCACCACCCATAGAACAGGTTTTCAGCAATCTAATTACATTTCTCTCAGACAATCAAGAAATAGAACTACCCCAAGACTTTAATGCTTCTTGGTTGCGCTTGCTGGAATATTTAAATAAAAATAGATGGCTGATTATTTTTGATAATTTGGAGTCCTTGCTGGATGGGAATTCCCGAAGAATTAGTTATCGTAGCGATCGCGCTGAATATAAACAACTATTTATAGATTTAGCTACCTGCGAATATCAAAGTACAGTAATTGTCACTAGTAGAGAACAGTTGCCTGGGGTAAAGTATTTGCTCGGTGAAACTGGAGCAGTTCGGCTTTATCGATTGTCAGGCATAGACTCCAAAGCTGTAGGTATTTTACGCCAGAAAGTTATTGGTACTGATACTCAACTACAGGATGTAATTATCAAAAGCCAGGGTAATCCTTTGGCAATTAACGTGGCTGCTTTAGCAATTAATGAAGTTTACCAAGGTGATATAGAAAAATTTTTAGCTGAAGATCGAGCTATTTTTGGTGATTTTGAAGAATTACTAGATCGACAATGGCAACGATTGAGCGATCGCGAAAGATCTTTGATGTATGGTTTGGCTCTTAATCGCGAACCGATCAATCTAAAAAAGCTAAAAGACAAAATAATCTTAGATATCAAACCTTATGAAGTTGCCAAGATCCTCAGTTCTTTAGGCGATCGCTCTTTAATCCAGGTTACTGAAGCAGGTTTTGCTTTGCAGAATGTAATATCAGAATATGTCACGATTAAAATTGTCAATACTGTTTTTGAAGAAATAACTAGCGGACAGATCCAACAGCTTAATTTACTTAATACCCATTGTTTGCTGGAGGCTACTGCTCCAGATTTTATCCGTATTCGCCAATTTCAAGTAATCATCCAGCCCATTTTGGACTATACAACCAGGAAATTACCAGAAAAAGTTATCTTCCAGAGACTTCTTCAAATTATTAACCAGTTACGCCATAGCGATTGCGATCTTAAATATGGCTTCGCACCAGGAAATATTATTAATCTTTTGGTGGGACTAGAAACAGATCTTACAGGGGCTAATTTTTCTGGTTTAACTATTCGTCAGGCTTATCTTCAACAAGTACCGTTACCTCAAGTTAGTTTTCGCGGTTGCCATTTTGAAAATACACTCTTTTCCCAATCTTTAAGTAGTATTTTGGCAGTGGCTTTTAATCCAGAGCAAACCTTACTAGCAACTGGCGGTACAGATGGCTATGTTCGGCTCTGGCAAGTTGCTGATGGCAAAGAAGTTTGTGCTTGGCAAGCTCATAGTGATTGGATTCGCACGGTTAACTT
Organism: Cyanobacteria bacterium P01_A01_bin.83; assembly: GCA_039030815.1. Taxonomy (GTDB): domain Bacteria; phylum Cyanobacteriota; class Cyanobacteriia; order Cyanobacteriales; family Xenococcaceae; genus Waterburya. Next base: position 2,075 of record JBCCDL010000085.1, read on the forward strand.
TAGCGAAGATGGGATCTTGTTAGCTAGTGGAGGGAATGACAAGGTTATTAAAGTTTGGCATTGGCAAAACCAGCAGTTACGTAACAGACTAGAAGGTCATCTAGATTGGGTTTGGACTGTCGATTTTATCCAACAAGACCAATTACTTATCAGTACCAGCACCGATCGCACAGCAAAAGTTTGGCATCTTGCTACCAATCAAACCGTTCGCGATTATAACGAATTAAAAGAATTAGCTGGGGCTGCTTGGTCTGTAGCCTTTAGTTCCGATCGCAATACCTTTGCTAGCGGTACGGTAGAAGAAGTTCAGCTATGGAGTCTCAACGAACAAAAACTAATCCGCAATTTTCCTGAAGCAAGTACCAGAGTTCGAGCCTTATGTTTTAGCCCCGACGGTAAATATTTAGCGGGAAGTAACGACAATCAAGAAATTGTAATTTGGCAAGTTGCCACGGGGAAGTGCATCAGAACCTTACCTGTGCCATCAACTGCTGCTATTTGGTCGCTGAAATATACTCCTGATGGTGCAAATCTCATTAGTTGTGGTACGGATAGTATTCAAATCTGGGATCTGAAAAACTATCAATGCTTAAAAACCATGCAACAGCCTAACCATCGCATTCGTTCTACTGCCTATAGCGAAAAGCACAATTTCCTAGCGGTGGGCAGTGACGACCAAATGATTGGAATTTGGGACACGAAAAAAGGCGAATCGGTTCGGACTATTCTCAGCTACAACAACCGTATTTGGGCTTTGGAATCGGGAAAGATCAACGATTTACCCGTTATTGCTAGTGGTAGCGATGATGGTAAAGTAAGAATTTGGCATGCCACAACAGGGGAGTTATTACAAACACTTTCAGGGCATCAAGGAAAAGTTAGAACAATTAAATTTTGTCCCCAACATAGATTTTTAGCTAGCGCAGGAAGCGATCGCACTATTCATCTTTGGGATCTGCATCATCTCGAAAGATCTCCTACAGTTTATCGTCAACATACCGACTTAATTTGGCAGCTTTTGTTTACCGATGGAGGTAATACTCTAATTAGTTTCAGCGACGATAAAACAATTTTAAAATCTAATCTTAGATCGCGAGAAATAAATTCTTTTCCTATCTCTCCTCAAGAGTGGAACTGGACAGCAGCTATTGACCAAAAAAAAGGCATTTTGACTCTAGCAGGAGATAGTGGTGAAATCGATCTATGGAATATTGCCACTGGAAAAAAGATTATTAGCTTTGGAAAATCTAAGAATCGAGTAAAGATAGTTACTTTCAACACTTCGGGTAATTTAGTAAGCATCAACGAAGACGGAACTATTAAAGTGTGGGATCTCAATTCGTATAAGTGTTTGGACTTTAAAGAACATTCTTTTCCAGAAATACGTTGTTCCATCATAATTCCACCACAAACAACTAGATCGGAGTTAGTTGTTACAGCAGGAGATGACTGCTTAATTAGAATCTATAACGATCAGCTAAAAGAGCTTACCGCTCTTGAAGGACATCAAGGAAGTATTTGGTCTCTGGCTTACTGTCCAGATTGGGACTATCTCTATAGCTGTGGAGAAGATGAAACTATCAAGCTTTGGAATCTGGCAACAGGAGAATGTTTTAATACAATCGATATTCCCAAACTATATCAAGATATGGATTTAAGCGATATAACAGGGATAAGTGAAAAGTAGCCAAAGGATCTTTATGTGCTTTGGGCGCGAAACTATAGGGTTGTGCCAATTTTTAAAGAAGCTATCTTAACCAACGGTCACTCGCAAGCCCCGACATGCGGCGTGGCAAAGCGCCTTTGTTTGCAAGGCGGGGAACGAGTGACTTTTTAGTTTAATCTCTTCTTTTTTACACTATTGTCAAAATAAAAAAATGAACTAATTTAGATGCGTTTGCCCTAGGCAACATGCCTTTGTTTGATTTTTTTGTCAAATACTAAGTATTAATACTGAGCAATTAATCAAGATATTGGTTTGATCAATATAGACAATTTCATGAAGTAATTATGAAGATTTGGTATATGTCATTTCAGATACAGATTTAATTTGCCAAACCATGAGAAAACCATTAACATAGCTATTAAGACTGATGCAAGAGCCATAAAATTAATTGCGTTGATTGTTCAGTGTTTTTGACTAATTACTTAGTTTTGGCAAGATAGTTTTAAAAGCAAACTAAGTTCCACGTTAACACTATGTAATGTAAAAGTAACGGTTTAGGTACGCAAATTGCTGTTGAGCAATTTTAGTCCTGAGTTGAGTTGCATAGTTATATCCGTATTATCTTTAATCGGATTCAGTTGCTCCTAGAGTTCTGCGTATTATTCGCGCTCAAGCTTGATGTACAATAGACAAACTACTTAGTAAACATGCACATTTCTCCCTCTTTGCTTATTCCTTTTGTCAGCGGTTTCTATCTTTTGGGCATTCACATTGTATTAAGAGTTTGCCAATTTAAAAAACCTAAGAATACTTAGTTTATTTTTAGATATGGGTATTTTTTGTTAATGATTTTTGATTAGATTTAATTAATGTAATTAAGGATAAATTTAGTCAGCCTATATTTTCTTACTCAAGCGTTATTCAATCAGGTCAAATTAGCTTTTTTAGAAAAGCTAATTGATTTAATAGCATTGCAATTTAATATTTAATTTGCTTTCAGCATTTTATTAATTGCTAGCTAAATCTGATTTGGTGGCGTTTTTTTTATGAATTACTTCACTGAGTTTGAGTCTTTCAATTATGAAGATAATTTATATATATAGCGGTACATGGGTCACCCACTCTCGCCTGCTTGGTGCGCGTGCGAGCCGCAGTAAAACTACGGCTCGGTCGCATCCGCTTTGTCATTTTAATGTGGTACAGTCTAGACCTTGGTTTTTGTTGATTGTGAGGGCGTAATTTTGAGCGCGACAAAGGCGTTTCGCCGCATGTGATGCTGCTTCGCAAGCAGCTTATAGAATCGCGCTGTTGAGGTTTCCTCAAAATGTTGACCGCCTGAATAGTTGATTGTTGATTGTGGTGTACCTCATTAATACGAGAATGGCTATAGATTGACTGCTACAAAAAACTTAAGTCTTGGAGTTATATTTACAAATAAGAAATAAATATGTCAGACAAATCTTAATATCTCTACATTGAGAATTCATAAATCTATAATTGTGCAATACAATCAAAATCTCAATAGTAATCTTGGATAAGATAATAATTAGACATATTCTGGGAGAGCTATTGCTAGTTCATTTAATGATGAGAATGTTCAAAACTTTTTCAATTGTATCCCTGTCTTTACTATTATCAACGGTTGCTATTAATTTGTTTGAGCCTAAGAGGGCACACAGCCAGACCGCACAAAATTTGGCAAGAGAAAAACGTATCGATGCATTTAGCCTAGTTTATGCAGCATATCGAGGTCAACTGAAAGACTTGGGGGTTCCTGCTTATGCTCGACTTGACCAAGCATATCGAGGCAGACAATTTACCGCAGTAGATTTGGTTGAGGCAGCTATTGAAGCTAATCAATTAGCTCCCAATGCTTTACAAGATAGAGGATATATCAAAGCTGTTGAGCTAAGTCTCAATGGTTTAGTAACAAGATAGATGAAGTAACCACATAATTAGTTCAAAATTAATACAAGTACCACAGTCAGATTCAAGCATTAGTATCTCAGCATGAGCGAGTATTTTCAAATATTTTAAGGTATTCTAAATTTTCTGCTTGTTTGCGTAATGCTTGAGCAGTAAGAAAAATATGCATTTTGAGATCTATCAGGCGATACTTCAATACTGCTTCAAGTATTTAAAGATAGAATCCACCTTGTTATGCGTATATTAAGTTAGATTAACAAAATAGGTGTTCTTTAAATTTTTAAATTCTTGTGGAAGTCTGGAAAGCTCTCAAACCAAGTACCAAACAAAAACTAACTTATCTATTTATTGCAGGTTTATCATTCTGGATTAGCATTACCTCACTATTACCTGCTTTACCAAGCTATATTCAAGATCTTGGTGGTACTACCCAGCAGGTAGGTATCGTCATGAGTTGTTTTGCTATTGGGTTAATCGCTTCCCGTACTTGGTTAGGCAAAGTAGCGGATATACGCAGTCGTAAACTAGTAATCGTCATCGGTACTATAGTAGCAGCGATCGCTCCTTTCTTATATTTATCGGTTCATTCAGTCTTAGGTTTGGGATTTATTCGAGCTTTCCATGGCATTAGTATTGCCGCATTCACCATTGGCTATAGTGCTTTGGTGGTAGATTTATCCCCCCCGCAACATCGAGGAACCTTAATTGGCTATATGAACCTAGCGATACCAGTGGGCATGTCTATAGGACCGGCTTTAGGAGGATTTCTGCAAATTAGCGGTCAACAGTACATCCCTAACGGTACTGGTTATGAAATGCTGTTTGCTCTTTCGGCAATTTGCGGGATAACAGCAGTATGCTTATCTAGCCAAATTAAAGACTCTGCTTTACCACAGTCTCAGGTAACTGAGGGCGAACAAATCCAACGAGATTTTTGGCAACTAACCCGAGATCCTGCTTTAATGGTGCCAACTATTATCTTGCTGCTGATTGGGTTGGTTTTTGGCACCCTAGTCGCATTTCTGCCCTTGTTTATCAAAGAAATGCAGTTAGATTTTAATGTTGGTTTTTACTATACTGTAACCGCGATCGCTTCTTTTTCAGTACGTTTGTTCGCTGGGAAAGCAAGCGATCGCTATGGACGGGGACTATTTATCAGTGGTGCTTTAGTCTGCTATATGATTTCGATGCTATTGCTAACTTATGCCCAAACTCCTCAGTTGTTGATACTCTCGGCGATCTTTGAAGGATCTGGGGCAGGTATCTTGATACCTTTAACACTAGCACTAATTTCTGACCGTTCTTATAGCGACGAACGAGGTAAAGTATTTGCTCTTTGTATGGGAGGCTTTGATGTGGGAATTGCTTTGGGTGGTTTGACCTTGGGTTCCCTATCTTTTATTTTGGGAGGCTATCGCGGTATCTTTGCCATAGCAACCTTTCTGGCTTTTGTTGCCTTGATTGTATTTGTGACTCAGGTGGGAGAAAATATGCGTCATTCTCTCTTTTTTGCTTTGGGTAAAGCACAAGATGTCTATACTTTATCTGAGTAACGGATGTTATGCACTGATTAATTTGCAGTGATTAATTGGTAAAAATAAGCAAGAGGTGAAAATAATTTTCTACTTTTGACTGACAGAGTAAACGCCAGAAAAATTAAGGCTTAGATAGGCTAGAGTCAAGGAAATTTTACTGACTGTTTATTAAAACTAGTAGACGTGAGCGTAAATTGAGTAACCATTCATTTAAAGTTTTTAGTTTTTGATTTTTGGTTTTTAGTACTTAATTTGTTGAACTAAAAACAATTGGTTACAAGACTACATGCGTCAATCCGTGGGGCATTTATCAGTCTTACTGTGTCTTCTTTCAGATATAGTTCAAGACTATATTTGAACGACTAATAACTAATTACTACGGCGTAGCCGCCTTATTTACTACAGATAAAATCATTTTGATTAGTAGTTAGTAGTTAATATGAAATTTAAAAAAGAATGCTACGTATCGAACTCAAGGATTAAGTAATGAGTAATGAGTAATGAGTAACGAGTAGCGAGTAACGAGTGACAAGTTTTTACTAACTACTAACTATTAACTACTAATCCTACTTTTTTTATAAAGTAACTTACTTAAGTTTTGTAAATTTTTAAATTTTCTTCATAGTAAAAGCAGTTTTAAACTTATCTTTTTAAAGAATTTAAAAAGATAAGTTTATCCTTATAAAACTTTTAAGTTACAAGAATGTTTTTGAGGATATTATTTTTGTCATAGAGATTAGCTAAGTAATTCTAATTACGCATTTTCTCTATTCAAAAAATCTGTTTTAAAAAAAAATTAGCTCTTATTTCAACTATAAAACCGAAGTTGGCATCGAACCTAAGTAGTTTGTTACCAATTTTTGGCTAATCAATTTTTGTTTGTAAATTTATTATTAACAAGGAAATTAAACATGACTGGTTTCGTAAATACTTCGCAAGATAACAAAAATACTATTTATTCGTTAAGCTTAGAGTTAAGTGGTGATGACATTCTTTCAGGTGATTTAGGACGTGATTTATTAGTAGGATTCGATGGTAACGATCTGATTAATGGCGATGCTGATGACGACACCCTCAAAGGTGGTAATGGTGACGATACTATTTACGGTGGAACTGGTGACGATGATATCCATGGTGATGATGATAACGACTTAATATGGGGTCACAGAGGAAACGATACCCTCAAAGGTGGTGCTGGCAATGATCATATCCATGGCGGCAAAGGAAACGACTTAATATGGGGTCACAGAGGAAACGATACCCTCAAAGGTGGTGCTGGTGACGATCATATCCATGGCGGTGAAGGTAAAGACTTTCTAAGAGGTCACGAAGGAAACGATACTCTCAAAGGTGGTGCTGGTGACGATCATATCCATGGTGATGATGGCAACGACTTTCTAAGAGGTCACGAAGGAAACGATACCCTCAAAGGTGGTGCTGGTGACGATCATATTCACGGTGATGAGGGTAACGACTTAATACGGGGTCACAGAGGAAACGATACCCTCAAAGGTGGTGCTGGTGACGATCATATCCACGGTGGGAATGGTCACGACGTCCTCTGGGGTCACAGAGGAAACGATACCCTCAAAGGTGGTGCTGGTGACGATCATATCCACGGGGGTAAGGGTCACGACGTCCTCTGGGGTCACGAAGGAAACGACACCCTTGTAGGTGGTGCTGGTAATGACATTTTTGTCTTAACTTCTGACAGTGGATTTGATCATATATTAGATTTCAAAGTTGGAGAAGACAAAATTCGGCTTGAGAATGGTCTCACCTATAGCGATCTGAAAATGGTTAGCTCGGGACACACTGATACAGTCATTAAAAACCAGGTGACAGGAGAACATTTAGCCAAGCTATACAATGTAGCACCAGAAGATATTAAGGCTACTGACTTTGACCTAAAGTTTGAATATAGCAGCTTAGATGGTAGTGGTAACAATTTATTAGATGTTAATCTAGGTAAAGCTGGTAATATTTACCGTCGAGTTGGTGATGCTAATTACCTCAATGGCGATGATATTAACGACACCTTGCCAAATGCTAGATACGTAAGTAATCGTGTATTTAACGATCTTCATATCAATTTATTTTCGGAGAACAATGCCAGCCATTTAGTTTTTGTTTGGGGACAGTTTTTAGACCATACTTTTGGTTTGGCACGCGGAGGTGGAGATACTTCTGGTATAGGAATAGGAGGCGGAGAAGTCGCTAATATTGCTTTTGACAATAACGATCCCCTAGAAGAATTCCAAAATGACTTTGGTGTCATTGAGTTTACACGCTCTGATAGTTTTTTCATCGATGGTCAAAGAGAGCAAATCAATTCCGTTAGCTCTTTTATCGACGGTTGGGCAATCTATGGCGGAACTGAAGAAAGATTGGAATGGATGCGCGAAGGTCCCGTAGATGGTGATATGTCCAACAATAGTGCCAAATTGCTATTGCCAGGCAATTATTTACCCACTGCTGATGCTCGTGGCGACGTTGCTAACGCACCAGCTATGGATCTGATGTCACGCTTGAGAAACGATCCTGCCTCTGCTGTTATTGCAGGTGACGTTAGAGCTAGTGAAAACAATGGTTTAACAGCAATGCATACATTGTTTGCTCGCGAACACAATCGTGTTGTCGATCTTCTGCCTGAAGGTTTAGAAGAAGAAACTAAATTCCAGATCGCTCGTAAGGTGGTTATTGCCAAGCAACAGTATATTACCTATAACGAATACCTTCCCTCGATTGGAATTGAATTAGACCCTTACCAAGGTTACGATCCTGACGTAGATCCTAGTCTGACCAATGAGTTTGCTACTGTTGGCTATCGCGCTCACAGTATGGTTCACGGTGATTTTGATTATCCTGTAAGAAATCTATCCGATGCAGACATAGCCATGTTGGAAGCACAGGGAGCTTTGAAAGATGGAGATGTGATCGAAGTACCAGTAAATACTCAATCTGGTAATCCTAGCGTGGTTAATAAAGTTGGTTTAGGTGCTGTTATTGAGTCACTGTTTGAGACTAACTACAACAATGATGTGCAGATAGACAACCAGTTGCGTAGTATTCTCTTCCAGATTCCCGTTGAGGGAGGAGAATTTACTGATGGACCACCAATTGAAAACCTCTTTAATGGAGTAGTTGATATTGGAGCAATTGACGTTCAAAGAGGACGCGACCATGGTATGCCTTCTTACAATGACCTGCGTGAGGACTTTGGACTACCAAGACTTGATTCATTCTATGATATTACTGGTGAAGATCCTAAAGAGATCGCCGCATTCGTAGATGCTGAGGATCTTAAAAATGTAGACGGAAGCATAATCACTTCTGCGGATCTGATCTTTGATGCTCAGGATATCGACCTCAATGATCCCAGTATCATCGACTTTATCGCTGTCCTCGACGAAGAAGGAGAAGTTGTAGCCGATCCTCAAGAAATTGCTGACTTGTTGGCAGACAATCAAGAAGTAGAGGGAATATTCTCTATTCAAAGATCTACCGTAGCAGCACGGATGGAAGCTATTTACGGCGATATCGACAACTTAGATGCCTTTACTGGCATGATCGCTGAAGAACATATCCCAGGAACTGAATTTGGCGAACTGCAATACACTATCTGGAAAGAACAGTTTGAAGATCTACGGGACGGTGATCGCTTCTTCTATCTAAACGATCAAGATCTTGGCGACATAAAAGCCGCATTCGGCATCGATTATCAGCACAGCTTTAGAGATATTATCGCCTTAAACACTGATCTAGAGGTAGGGGACATATTTGAAAATGTATTTATCACCGAAGCTCACGCATAAACTATAAGTTGCTAGTTGTCGAAGTTTGTAATATAGCTTCGACGGGGCTTTTCATTCACAATGATTAAAGCGATCGCCAGACTCGATTACACATAGAGTAAAATGCGATCGCTTTATATTTTTGTCGACTATAAAAAGGCTTATAGTGGTTTCTTAATTTGGAGCAAGGGCAACATTGGGGATCTTAGTTGGGTTTTGAGACGTGGACTTTGTGGGTGGGCAATTATTTAAATAGGCTTTGATTTCCGCTTTAGTTTTACCTAATCCCACCATAATATCTACAGGAGTCAAAAAGCTACTTCTTTTTTGCTTAAGATGATTCCGAATAAACCATAAATCATATTGCCATTCTAAAAGATTGAAGGGATTTAAGTGCTTTTTCTGATGATAGACTTGGCGAATCATCTCTTGTTCTGACGCTGATAAAGTCTTGGTTTGAGCAGCGCGGTTAAGTTTGATATATCCTAATCCTAGATTGGCTGTGCTGAGAATTTCTAATAATTGCAGTTGCAAAACTAAATCAGGTGTTTGCTGAGGAATTAAGCCGCTTTTTTTACAAAGATAATTGTCATTAGTTAGACTTCTATTATTTTGAGCTAAGCTTAAACGATCAATAAAATAGAGAATCTTTAACAATCTACTCAAAATCATTGGCTTTTGATGTAATTGCAAAATCATGGCGATCGCTTCTGTTGCTTTAGTCTTATTAATAGATGGCGTCTGGTTCATGATAAATATAGGGTTTCGTTTATTTTCGTTCAAAGCATAACCTGATGTAATCAAATTCCCCAGATTAACTATTCGATTTAGCTAATAACAGATGGATGTTAAAGCAAGTGTAATTAGCTGATATAAACTAATTGAGAAATTGTTAAATTTAATTAAATATTAAATATTACCCTGGCAGATGATTTGTCTATTCAAACTCTGCACTCTCTAGCCCCACTTAAAAATAGCTGATCCCCAAGTCAAACCTGCCCCAAAACCAGAAGCCGCAATGGTATCTCCAGGCTTTACTTTTCCTGCCCTAACCGCAGCGTCTAGTGCTAGGGGAATCGAAGCTGCTGAGGTGTTACCATACTCGGCTATATTACTTAAAATCTTTTCTTGAGGAATCTTGAGGCGTTTGGCAACGGCATCCATAATTCTTTGGTTGGCTTGGTGGAGTAGCAGCCAATCAATATCATCCGCAGTTAAGTTTGCCTGAAACATGGCTTTACTGATTGCCTCGGGAACTTTTGCTACGGCAAAACGATATACTTCGCGACCATTCATGGTAATCGGATTATAGTTCCCCTGTTGCGCCTGAACTTCTGCTACTAAAGGTTGTGTTTGATGCTGATAATTCAAATTTAAAGAGCCGTTTTGACTGCCGTTACTGTACATGCCAAAACTAAGGAGACGATTATCCGCAGCCCTCTGACAAACTACTGCCCCAGCACCATCTCCAAACAAAATACAGCTAGTGCGATCGCTCCAATCAACCCACCTAGATAGTACATCTGCTCCAATAACCAGGATATTTTGATAGACTCCTGTGCTAATAAACTGAGAAGCGGTAATCAACGCAAAAATAAAGCCTGAACAGGCAGCAGTCAGATCAAAAGCAACGGCGTTACTAGCACCAATTAA